>JALOOJ010000017.1 GCA_025454475.1 Anaerolineae bacterium | reverse complement strand
TCATCGGTCTGCCGACTCCAACTCCCGGCATCGCCGGTGTCCCGGAACTAGCAACGTCCACGCCTCGCCCGCTGGTGGCGCCCACGCCGGTAGCCTTCGTCACACCTGAGGCTCCTGACGAAGGCGGCAGCAACCTGGGCACGCTGATCTTGGCGCTTGTGGTCGTGGGGGGCTTTGGTCTTGGGGGTGGGGCACTGGTGATCGTGGGCGGCGTGTTGCTGATCGCGGATCGGCGGTCCAAGAAGGGGTACCAACGGCCACCTGTGAGGTCGTCAGCACGTCCGTCAGCCCCTGTGCGTCTCCCACCCCCGTCTGCGGCCGTCGACGCTGGTCAGCACCGTTTTGCCGGTCAGGACCGGGCAAGTCCACCCGTAACTCCGGCTGCGTCCCTCGGCGCAACGCAGATCTGGCTGTCGTCACCGGACTCGCCGCAACGCCCAGACGCGGCAGGCGTCGATGTGGACCCACCGCGGCTTGCACCGCCGTCACGATGCCCTTCCTGCAATGCGGAGGTCCGAGCGGGCGCAAGGTTCTGTGCTACCTGTGGTGCGCCGCTCGCTATGGAACCCCAAGCCGGATACTGCGAGGCGTGTGGCGCGGCGTTGCCGCCCGATGGCAGGTTCTGTACTGAGTGTGGAAAGGCGGTCTGAATCAGATGGCGCAGAGGGGACGCTTCAGATGGTTCAGAGGACAGCGAAAGGACGATCGCGCGCTACCGACCACACAGGAGCTGCCATCGCAGGGCCATGGGCTGCCGGTTACGTCTGCCAGTGACCGGGACGATGCGACGGAGCGGCTCGACGGTGGATTTCCGGCCTTGCCGGCGGGTACGGTCCTCGGAAGCAGATACGTGGTGCGTGAAGTGCGCGCTGTTGGGGAGCACCGCAACGTCTATCTGGCGGAGGATCTCGTCGCCTCGCGACGGTGCCCAGGCTGTTCGGCCGTCACGTCTGACGAAGCGGAGCGATATTGCAGTGACTGCGGAGCCGACCTTGCCAAGGCAGACTCCACGCTGGCGCGCTACCTCGTGAGTGAAGACGATAGCGATCGTGCGGTTCGCTGCGAGCGGCAACTCCTCGGTATGCAGCTTGCTCATCCCGGCCTGCTGTTGCCTGCGGCTGTCTTTGAGGAAGTACATTATGGAGCGCCACGGACCTATCGGGTAATGCCGGAGTTCCTGCCGCCGCTGCTCCAATCGCTGAAAGGGCAGAGCGACGCAGTCAGTACCGGCGGGCTCCAAGCAGAGGCCAGTGCCGTCGCTGCAGTAGCGCGACTGGGCGCGGACTTGGCGCAGGCAATGGCATTCTTGCACAAGCACCAAGTTGCACTTGGGACCGTCGATGCCGCCCACATTGCTGTCAATGGACAGCACGCTCTGTGGGTTGGCCTCGGCGACGCCACGATCGTGCCGCCGGAGCAGCGAACGCGGGCCCACGAGGTGTTTGCCCGTGATGTACAGGCCCTCGGGCGTGTGCTTGCCGGCCTTCTGCCGGGCGGTGACACGCCCCATCCCGACGCAGCGGCATTTGATGCCGCGGCATCTGGTGCGCTAGTGCAGTTGCTGCGCAAGACTGTTGAACACCCGATGGAGGTGCGAGCGGCTGCCCTCGCGTCCGGGTTGCAGTCCATTCTGACTGAGATGCGGTCAGAGCCGATGCGGATCGGGCACTGCACGGACGTCGGTCTGGTTCGGGAGCTCAACGAAGACAGCTACCTGGTGCTGGATCTCGGGCCTGTACCGTCTGCCGGGACCTCAGTGGGCGCCCCGTCAGCCCTTTATGTGGTTGCCGATGGCATGGGCGGCTACGATGCGGGCGAGATCGCCAGTGGCCTGGTGGTCCAGACGATGGGGAAGCTGGCTCGTGAAGTTCCGAGGGAGGCGTTCGCACAGAACGGCTCCGGACTGAGCTCCTATCTCAAGCGTTGGGCCGCGGAGGCAAATAGCGCCGTGCATGCTGCGCGTCGCTCAGCGAACTCGGAAATGGGAACAACGCTGGTCGCTGCCCTGACCGTGGGCACAACGGCGATCATCGCGAACGTGGGAGATAGCCGCTGCTACCATATAGGGACTGGTGGAATCCGTCGGGTGACAACGGACCACTCGCTGGTCGAACGCCTCGTGGCCGCGGGCCAGATTGGCCGTGATGAGGCCGACGCGCACCCGCAGCGCAACGTCATCTATCGGGCGATCGGGGATCAACCCGAGGTAGAGATCGACCTCTTTGAGGTGTCGCTCCTCGGCGATGAGGCATTGCTTCTCTGTTCAGATGGACTCAGCGGAAAGGTGCCAGACGAGCGGCTGCTGGACATCTGGAGGACATCCGTGTCACCGCAGGAGGCCTGCGATCGTATGGTAACGGCCGCCAACCAGGCTGGGGGTGAGGACAACATCACCGTGATTATCGTGCAGGGCCGCATCGGGGGCCAACCGCTCCGACAGTAAGGCGTGCGAGGTAAGTGGGGAGGTGCTGCGATGAGATTGCTGCGTGCCTGTTTGTGTGCTCTCTGCCTCTGCGTGTTTCTGATCCACGGCCCGATTGCTCCGGTGCCCGTCAACGCCCAAGGAAACGAGCCCCCGGTGGTGGATATCCTGGGGAGACCGGACTCGCTTTCGAATCCGCCTAACGCCTCGGTCCTCGTGTCGGTGGTTGACAGAATGACTGGGCGAGTTGTTGGTGACCTAGGCGATGCCAATTTCCGCGTACGCATCTCCGATGAGGATGTTCCGCAGACGACAGTGCTGGACACGACGGGTCTGGCCGTGGCGATGGTCATAGACCGCGGTGGCATCGCGCGGAAGAATGACCCCCGCATTGGCAGCGCTGTGAACTTGGCCGACGGACTTCTAGGCATGCTTACGCTCGACGGCAGCCCAACGGCAGACATGGTGTCGCTGATCGGTATTCGCGGGCAGGATGCCGGTGGACTCACGCCGGCTGTGAACTTCACAGACTACGACCCCGTGGCCATCAGCAATGAGTTCGATGGCTTGCTGACGCAGGTGGTCGACGAGACCACGCCTCTCTATGAAGGGATCGATCGCGCGATCTCGTGGATCACGGACAACCCTGACGCGATCATCCAGGAAAAGCTGGCGACGCGCAGGCGCGTTATCTTCGTGTTCTCAGATGGCATCGATCGCGATTTTAGCGATGAATCGCACGAGGCGCTGATCGTCGACCGAGCGAGCAAGGCCGATATCCTGATCTACGCTGTTCAGCTGACGTCCCAGGGCAGGACTACCGAGTCAGACAGCCTTAACGCAATGGCGGCGCAGACCGGGGGCACCTACTTTGTGGACAGCCCCGACACACACGAGGAAGTACGGGAGCGCTTTCGGGACGTGGTCACCCAACGTCAAGCCTACCGCGTTACGTTTCCTGTCATTCGCCCTCAGGGCGAGTATCAGGTTCAGATTCGCGTGCTCGACACCCCGGGTGGATCGGCGTCTGACGCAGATGTGGTCACGTCTCGACTGCAGAAGCCAGGGCTTTCGTTGGTGGCGCCTCCGGATCCTGCCATCACCGTTCCGTACTCGAAAGACGCGGAGAGCTTCGTGACGACGACTGTGCCGCTAAGTGCCCAAGTGACCTTCAGGGATGGAGCACCCCGCGAGCCGGGTGAGATCGCTTACTTCGCCAACGAACGGCGCATCGGCACATCGAGTGCAGCGCCGGACTATGCCCTGGTGTGGGACGTCACGGACCTGGAGGCGATGTCGAGCGACGCCGTCACGCGGACGTATACGCTCATCGCCAGAGCGACTGATCCCTATCTGGACGAGGCGATCCAGAGTGAACCGTTGGATCTGCGCATTGTCTGGGAGGCGCAAGAGGTCGAGCCGAAGACGGTCACCGAGGAGGTGACCGAGAGCGTCGCTCAGACTTGGTGGGTACTGCCGATCTTCGGTATACTGGGATTGGGCCTGATCGTCGTCGCGGTGCTGCTGATTCGAACCCGAGGGCAGGTCGCCAAGAAGGTCGTGCAGTCCACCAGCGTGGCGGTCAAAGGCGTCACACAGCGGCTTGGAGGCGGTGGGGCGCTGCCCCCGGCAAGGGGCAAACTCGTCGTGGTTCAGGGGCCACGCGCGGGTACCGAGTTCCGCCTGGCTGCCGACGTGGTGAAGGTGGGACGTGATCCGCAGTTCTGCGACTTCGCGCTGAACGACCAGTACGTGTCGAATCCGCATTTCACTGTAGTTCAGGAGGGCGAGCAGTGCTACGTTCAGGATGAGGGCAGTACGAACCGGACGCGTCTCAACGGTACGGCGATCCCCACGCACCAGCGGCTCCCGCTCCCTGCCGACGCGATCCTGGAGGTGGGCCAGACGCGGCTCCAGTACAAGAGGCTGGGTGGGGCGACAAGGATCCTCGGTCCGGGTCAGTCCGACTCCAGCGGCGGCGGTCAGGGCTTCGCTCCGACCCGGATGGGTCTCGGGCCAACGCAGGCGCAGGATGGCCCGACGACCGAGGTGGCTATGAACGGGCGGCCCAAGGGACGGTGACGGCGGTCGGAACCGGCGGTCGGAACCGGCGGCGTGTGCAGACGCATCTTGACAGAAGACCGCGAGGTTCCACTCGTGGATGTGATCTAGATTCGACTTGGAGGGAAGCAATGCCCATATGTATCAACTGCGGCGCGCGCCAACCTGATGATGCGGCATTCTGCGATGAGTGCGGTTCTCCGCTTCGTGGCGCCCAAGTTGTCCAGCCGCCGGCACCCCCATCGGTCCAGTCCAGAACTGTCGTAGCTTCCAGTGTCTGCCCAACCTGTGGTGCACAAACGTCACCGAGAGACCCATTCTGCACCAATTGCGGTGCTGCGCTCAGGGAAGCGTCCCAGCCGACGCCTTCCTCTGTACCAGCGCTGATCGGCGCGACTGTGGTGGCCATGCCAGCGGTAGTTCCATCGCAGCAGGCGCCGGCTGCTACCCACGGCGCGGGCGTCCCGACGGTTCAGCCGGTCGACGCGGTCGGAACCGCGGTTCCGACCGTGGTCGAGGCGGTCAGAACCGTGACTGGAGCCGCGGTCGAGATCGCGGAGGCAGCCGGGGTCGAGGCTCTGATCTGCGGACAGTGTGGAGCGTCGCTGCAGCCCGGAAGCGCTTTCTGCGATATGTGTGGTGCGCCGGTCACCAGAGGTGCAGTGCGATCCCCCAACGAGGTGCAAACCCAGATCACGACCGTCGGAACGGCCTCGGCGGCGGGGGTCGTCGCGACGGCGGAGCCCGTCGAGCCGGTTGCAGACTGGGCGCCGTTCCAGCCGGGGCGCACCGTGATGGTCGGAGCTCCGGCCTGGGAGCCCGCGACGGCTCCGTGGGCAGCACCTGTGGTCACCGGTAGGCTTGTGGTTCAGGCGACAGGTGCGCTACTTCCACTGCCACCGGGCAAGCTGGAGCTCCTGATAGGCCGAGAGGACCCGATCAGCGGGATCTATCCCGATGTCGACTTGACTGACCACGGTGGCGATGAAGGCGGCGTCTCCCGCAAACACGCACGTCTGGCCGTTCAGGGCGGGCAGTTCGCGATCGAGGACCTCGGTAGTGTAAACGGCACATTCGTCAACGGTGTGCGGCTCGCGTTCGGTGAGAAGTGCTTGCTCTCAAACAGCGACCAGATCAAGATAGGCCGCGTGCTGCTCGTTCTCCAGGTGTCGTGATGGGCACGTCACGGCGCTGCGCATGCAAGATGCGTCGCTGTGACGCTCGAGATCTTACCTCAGCGGCCGGGCCCTCATGCACATGACACCGGCCGTCGGAGCCAATCGAAACCGGGCGGAAAGCCAAGGCTACACGGCGCGCGTGGCGCGGGCGCTTGGGGCAGTCGCGGGGCGCGCTAGGTTGGGCAGCTCGACCTGTTTGCCTGGCGAGCTGAGCCTGGGCGAGAGCCGTTCTGACGGCAACGGTCGTTGGGACAAAGTGGTCATCTTTTCGGACCTGCACCGGGGCGCGCGGAATGCAGCGGACGAGTTCCGACGCACCGAGCGGGCCTACCGGGCTGCGCTCGCCTACTACCTGCGTCTGGGGCACACACTGGTCGTACTAGGCGATGCCGAGGAGCTCTGGGAGGAGCGTCCCCAGGTTGTGCTGGACGCGTACAGCGATACTCTAGCGCTGGAGGCGCAGTTCCATCAAGCCGATCGCTACGTGCGGGTCTGGGGCAATCACGATGATGCATGGCAGTTCGAGGACAGCGTGCAGCGCTATCTGCACCCAGTCTATGGCGGCCGCCCGCTGGTGGCGTACGAGGGTGTTCTGCTTGGGGTCAAGAAGGGAGGCGTCGCGCTGGGCCACTTGCTGTTGGTTCACGGCCACCAGGGCGATGCCCGGAGCGACCAATGGGCCTGGCTCTCACGCTGGGTGATTCGCTGGCTGTGGCGTCCTTACCAACGGTTAACCCGGGCTCAGGTCAATACGCCGGCCACGAAGTATGACCTGCGCCACAAGCTGAATCGAGCCATGTACACCTGGGCGGAGAGCCAGTCGAATCTGGTTCTGATCGCAGGGCACACCCACCATCCGGTCTTCCGCTCGATGTCTCACGAGGCGCAGCTTGCGCTGGAGCTAGCGGAGTTCGAGGCCCGGATCGGCGGTCGTGGGAATGACCCATCGCCCAGCCGCGGTGTACTCGAGCAGCACGCACTGCTGCTGTCGCGGCTGGAGTGGGTGCGCACCGAGGAACAGGATGCGCAGCGACAGTCCGAGGGCGTGACCTTCGCCAAGCCGTGTTACTTCAACACAGGGTGCTGCAGCTACGACGATGGGGACATCACCGGCATTGAGATCGCCGACGGCGAGATCCGCCTGGTGCGCTGGCCCGACGACGAAGGCGAGCCGCGTCCGCGCGTCCTCGCGCGAGACCTACTGGAGGATGTCTTGGCTGCCTGCTGATCGTCCTGCGCTCCCTCAAGCGCAGGACGATCAGAACATGCGGCGAGCAGCACTGCCCGGTACTCGGCCCGACCCCTAAGAGTGTCGCACCGCAAGACCCCAGGTGCGAGCCCCTTCAGTCAGCCGCGCCATATCCTCGGTTGTCGGAGCCTGGATTGTGGCGGCTTCGTAGACCATGCCCAGGCTGTCATACTTGGCGGTCGCCATCGCGTGGAATCGCAGCAGCTCATACGACACCTCACCGGGCAGTTCGGACACGAAAGCCGCGATCGCGCCGATGCTCTCCTTGTCGTCATTGACGCCGGGCACAATTGGCGTGCGTATGATCAGCGGCACACCGTTCTCGCTCAGCCGCCGGGCATTCGCCAGGATGCGCTCGTTGGGCACGCCGGTAAAGGCTTGATGGCGGTCCGAGTCCATGTGCTTGATGTCCATCATCACGAGGTCGGAAACCGCGATGATGCGCTCGAGACGTTCCCACGGGACGTTCGCGGCGGTCTCAATGGCTGTGTGGATGCCTGCGTCCCTACAACGGGCGAGGACCGCCTCGGAGAACTCCAGTTGTAGCATAGGGTCGCCGCCCGATAGTGTAACGCCGCCACCCGAGGTCTCGTAGAAGGCGCGGTCGCGAATGATCACGTCGACGACTTCATCGGCGGACTTCGTCTCTCCGACCATCACGAGGGCCCTGGCGTAGCACGTGTCGGCGCACGCTCCGCAAGCCACGCAGCGCGTGCGGTCCAGACGGTGAACTCCCTCTACGAACGTGTGGGCGCCCTGAGGGCAGCGTTCAACGCAGGCACCACACCCGATGCAGCGGTCGGCGAAGTACTGCAACTGCGGCTTCGAGTCGAGGGTCTCGGGGTTGTGGCACCAAAAACAGCGTTGATTGCAGCCTTTCAGAAACACCGTTGTCCGTATTCCGGGACCGTCGTGAATCGAGAAACGCTGGATATCGGTGATCGTGCCCGTTGTCATCGGGTTCTCAGTTTTCCGCCAGAATGCGGTCCACGATTGGCTGCCGGTACTCATACGACAGCGAGTTGAAGTAGGCGCTGTAGCCGGTCACACGGATCATCAGGTCGGGATGAGTGGATGGATCGGCGTGCGCCTCGAGGATCTGCTCCTTGGAGACGACGTTCATGTTAATGAGCGTACCCCCCTGCCGGTTGTGGGCCATGACGAATGCCATCACGGCGTCAACGCCGCCGAGGCCTTTTACCAGCTTGTCGTCCAGTTCTACCTGCAGAGGAGTGGTGTTCCCCCAGCCCGATTGGGTCGCTGCCACGGCGTTCGCCTTAGCAGTCAACGCCACAGCGCCTCCTGGAAGGAATCCCGGGTCTGGGTCAGCGCTGTGCGATACCGGCATGCCTGCGTGCCGCCCGTTCGGTGTAGCCCCAAGACGCTTCCCATAGCTGTTCGTGCCGCCGTGGGAGAATAGGCCCGGGATGCAGGTATAGCGTCCCTTGGGTGTCGGTGTGTCGCGGACCAGGTGGGTCCATAGGTCGGCGATGCGCTCGGCCCACCAATCTGCCCGCGAGCCGCCACTCCCATACCTGGGTACGCTATGAAGCATGAGGCGGACGTTCTCGGCACCTGCGAAATCGTCTTTCAGGTGCTTCTGAAGTGCTTCCCAACTCAGTCTGTGCTCAACGACCACACGTTGCTCGATGGCAGCGAACGAATCCGCGACCGTGGCGAGCCCGATAGCGTCGAAGGCGAGGTCGATGATGTCCAGCCCCCCGGCAGAAGCGTCGAGTCCACGCTCGATTGGGCCGTGGCAGAAGAGGTTCAACACGATCTCCGTGTAGTTGTCGGCCTGACGCTCCATGTGGATGTCCTTGCCGATCTTGACAGCCTCGACCACGACACTCAGGTGCTCAGCATAACGCGTCCAGAGCTCATCCATTGTCCGCCGCACAGCGTTGTCCGCGATGATGTCATCCAGCGCGAGAAGTAAGGGCGTGACCAGACACAGCCGTGTCCCATCCTGGATACTGTATTCGAACCCAGGCAGCGCGGTCCAGTTGCATCCCACCTTGGCACGCATGCGCGCCAGTCCGATGGGGTAGCCGTTCTTGGCGAATCCAGCATCCAGTCCACCGGACAGCGCGAAGTCGACGCCTGTTCCGTCCTCGATCATGTATTCCAGCGCGCGCCGGAGCAAGCTTTGGTCCATATCCTCGTGGATGCGCAGCGCGATGTTTGTTGGGATGCGGACGCGGTGCATCGCCTCCAGAATCAGAAAGGACATCTTGCTGGTTAGATCGTGCCCGTCGGGCGCCTGCCCCCCGATCTGCGAGTAATGCGGATCGTTGTAAAACAGACTGGACAGATGCCAAATCACGGACTCGTCGTTCTCGCGACCGGCAGCGATGTCCGCTTCGTAGTATGGGCGGAGGAGCTCGTCGAGTTGTCCCAACGCGCCGCCAAGTGCCCACATCCGATCGATCGACTGTGCCCAGACCAGGAACTGGCACGCCTCACGGAACGTACGCGGTGCGCCGTCAATCAGCCACTCGTTGACCTCGGCGATGTCGAGCAGATTCTGACGGGTGAGCGGGTCATGCTCGACTGCAGCCATCTCACGTGCCAGGTCGACGTGGCGCCTGATCCAGGTCTGCACGCCGAGGATGAGCTGCTCTTCGCCGTCATAGAACGATGCATCTGGCGGGTTGTTGATGGCACGGTACCGGCGCACCTTGGCCAATAAGCCTCCCCAGCCCAGTTCGAGCCCGATCAGCATGTCGGGGCCGAAGTGGTTCTTGTTGCCAATGCCCGGGCTGTAAGTGTTGTACTTGCGATGCAGTTCGTAGAGATGCGTGGGACGATCCTCGGGCTTCCAACTGCTCGGCTGGCCCTCACCCAGTGACTTGATCCGTTTCTTGCGGTTACGTCCCATCCCGGACTCAAGCTCAAACCCACCCAAGCCGGGGATGCCCTTGTAGACCCAGGCTCCGGCCATTGAGCTCATGGGGTGGATGTAAAGTGGGTGAACCTCCAGCCAACGCCGGAAGTTGTCGCCGATACACTGCATACCAAAGCAGCCGCCTGAGGGGTGGTTGGGGATGACCTCAAAGGGGATCGGCTCCGTCCACGGGATGTACCCGTGGTCATCGGTGTCGAAGTGGCCATACAGCTCAACTTTGAGGGCTGTGTGCTCCTTCTTGGTGGCATGAAGTGCGTCAATGCGTTGCTGATAGATCGATGTCGGAACGTCGTGGGATGATGTTGTCATTGCGTGTCTCCAGTGTCACAGTGTTGGTGGTTGCGGGGTGCTTTCTGAGTTCGGGTCCTCGATCTCCTGTGGGGACGAGAACGCGATCTTGCGCCAGTGATCCAGGTCTACGTCCTCCGGGAGCTCCCATCCGTTGGCGACCAGCCAATCAAGGTGGACGAGGAAGTAACGCATTACGCGCGCGTTGTTATCTCGACTCAGGAGCACGTTCCAGTTCCCTGCCTCCTGAAAGTACTCGTCGGCGATGCCGGGGCTGTTCTGCCCCAGCGAGAGAAGCATGTAACGCTCGGTCAGCGACACCGGGTTATCCGGGTCTTGTAAGGTATCGATGCGTTGGTCTACAGAACGAAGCTTCGCTACCATCCCTCGCACGGCGATCTCCGGGTCGAACAGATCGAGGGGATCCAGGGTCAGCCCCAGCGACATAGCCTCCGTGGGCCGAATCTGGGCGATGCCGATGGACATGTTCTCCTGCCCGGGGACGGACAGGATGGTCTTCTCGAGCACGTCCAGGCCGAAGATGCGCTCCACATCACTGGCCTGTTCGGCGATGCACGCAGCCACCACCACGGGCGCGATGCTTGGGTACTCCGCAGCGACGGTTCGAATGAGCTCGCTATTGTCCAGAACGTCGGATCGCCCGTGCAGGAGGCATATTGGCGTCCCATCCTCAGCTTCCAGGTAGTCGCCCCCTGAGCGAAACAACGGAGTGCTCCCCTGAGAGATCAGCTCCTGGTAGATCAGATACCGCGCTTCCCATAGGGTGTCACCGGCGTCCTCATCGGTGGGATCTGGAACCTGAGCCCAGACGGCTACGGCTGAAGGGATGGCACGGTGCCCAGCCAGCAACCGTCGCTGTGGGGATTTCGCGAGCCCACACACCGAGAGCTCCTTCTGTGGCTGCGGCTTCTGGGCCCCGACCTCGGGGAGGCCGGGGCTATCGTAGGCGGAGCTGGGGGGAGCGTTGACGGCTTGAGCCGTGAAGGTCGCGGCAACGACCGCAACGATAGCCAACCGCACGATGCTCTGACTGCGCATAGCAAACAGCTCAGGCCTACTGCAGGCCCTTGGAAGCTAAGGCACAGATAACCTGAAGGCTGCAGGATCCACTGCGCCCTGAGGCTGCAGCGCTGGTTCGGAACTGAGTATAGTCGCAGTAGGCCATGTAACTCCAGTGAGTTCCATTATACCACGCTGGGAACTACAGACCGATGTCCGCGTGCCTGAGTCGCAGGCTATTGGTCACCACAAAGACGCTGCTGAAGGCCATCGCACCGGCGGCCAGCATTGGGCTAAGCAGTCCGATAGCGGCAGCCGGGATCAGGATGACGTTGTAGAAGAACGCCCAAAACAGGTTCTGTTTGATCGTGCGCAACGTGCGCCGCGACAGGGCAATGGCCCGTGGCACTCCGCGTAGGTCGCCGCTGATCAGAACCACCGGCGCCGATGCCATTGCCACATCGGTTCCGGTGCCGATGGCGATGCCAACGTCAGCCTGAGCCAGCGCAGGCGCGTCGTTGATGCCGTCGCCGACCATAGCGACGACATCGCCCCCAGCCTGAAGCTTCTTTACCTCAGCCGCCTTGTCGCCCGGCAGCACTTCTGCGAGAGTCACATCGATTCCTACCTGTCCTGCAATCACGTGGGCTGTCTGCGCCGTGTCGCCGGTGAGCATCGCCACGTGTAGGCCGAGCGCGTGGAGTTGTGCAACAGCCTCCCGCGAGCTATCCTTGACCGTGTCGGCCACGCCGATCACACCACTTGCGCTGTTATCAATGGCTACGAGCATAGCGCTCTTTCCCTGGCCCTGAACTCGCTGTAGTGCGCTCTCCAGTCCGTCGAGGGGGATATCGTGCCGCGCCATCAGCCTGACATTGCCAATCAGTATCCGTCGGCCATCGACAGAAGCGCTGACCCCGTGGCCCGCTTCGGCCAGGAATCCCGTTGGCTCCGAGAGCTGGAGCCCACGGTCGCCTGCCTCGGCCTGAATGGCCTCGCCAAGCGGATGCTCACTCCCCTTCTCGACAGAAGCGGCCAGGCGGAGGAGCTCGTTCTCCTCGATGCCGTCTCCGGTGACCACGTCCGTGACGGCAGGCTGACCCCTTGTGATGGTGCCGGTCTTGTCGAGTACGACGGTTGTGATGCGCCCCGCACGTTCCAGCGCCTCTCCGGACTTGAGCAAGATGCCCATCTGCGCGCCCTTGCCAGTCCCTACCATCACAGCGGTCGGCGTTGCCAGTCCCATTGCGCAGGGACACGCAATCACTAGCACTGCCACCATATGGATGAGCGCGCGGGTAAAGAGCCCGACATCCGAGCCGTAGGGCAGAGGTACGAGGAAGTACCAAACGAGCGCCGTGGCCAAGGCGATGGCGATCACGACGGGCACGAAGTAGGCTGATATCTGATCAGCCAGTTTCTGGATGGGGGCTTTGCTTCCCTGCGCCTCCTCGACCAAGCGAATGATCTGCGCCAGTGCAGTCTCCTTGCCCACCTTCGTCGCCTCGAACCTGAGCAGTCCTAGCTTGTTCAGCGTGGCGCCGACAACAGCTGCGCCGGGCCCCTTATCTACGGGGAGTGATTCGCCGGTGAGCATCGACTCGTCGACGCTCGATCGTCCCTCGATCACGACGCCGTCCACAGGAATCGTCTCGCCGGGGCGAACCGTCACAATGTCGCCGACACGGACGTCGTCGATCGACACCTCGATCTCGCGCTGGCCGAGGCCATCCCCTCCGTCACGCGAGACTCGGGCAGTCTTTGAGCGCAAGCTCATGAGCTTCTTGATGGCCTCGCTGGTGTGACCCTTGGCGCGAGCCTCCAGGAACTTGCCGAGTTTGATCAGGGTGATGATCACGGCGGCAGTCTCAAAGTAGACGTGCCCGCCCAGCAGACCGAATGTCACGGGCAGCGAGTAGAAGAAGGCGGCGGAGCTGCCCAACGCCACGAGGACATCCATGTTGGCGGCGCCATTCCGCAGGGCTTTTGCTGCACCGACGTAATACTGCCAGCCTACGTAGAACTGCACCGGAGTGGCCAGTACAAGCATCACCCACTTGAGCCACGGCGCATGCGCCCACGCCATTGGAAGCAGCCCTAAGTCCGCGGACATCGATAGGATGAACAGCGGCACTGTGAACAGCAGGCCGACGACGAGAAGATGACGCTGATGGGCAGTCTCGGCGGCGCGCGCCAGCGCTTCGGCGTCCTCGGCTTGGCCACCGACCTCAACAGCCTCGAAGCCGGTCGTCGCTACGACACGACGCAACTCACCTTGGCTGACGATCGTGGGAATGTAGCGGACACGAGCGCGCTCTGCGACGAAGTTCACCTGAGCCTCAAGGACACCCTCAAGTTTGCCGAGGGCGGTTTCGAGACGTGCTGCGTCCGAGCTGTCACTCATACGCCTGATGGCGAAGTCTGCTTCGCCGGTGGCGACCCCATAGCCGGCACGCTCCACACGCCCGATGAGATCGGGCAGGATCACGAGTGTGGGGTCGAACTCGACCGTGGCACGCTCCGACGACAGATTGACGGCTGCATCTTGCACACCGTTCACTTTCCTAAGGCTGCGCTCAACCGTCGCCACGCAGTTGGCACAGGTCATGCCGGTGACCGGCAGCGTCAGTCGTCTCGTATTCGCCATTCGGGTTGCCTCCTGGGGCTACGGTCGGGTGGTCTCTGCAACACCTGGTTTAGCTGGCGGGCGGGTAGTTGATCTCGGCCAATAGTGCCTTGATCTGCACCTCGGATGCCGGGGCATCGAAGGTGATCGTCGCTGTTCTGGAGTCGACATCCGCGTCGACTGCCTGCACACCGGGCAACTCTCCTACCTCCATCTTGATCGCGTGGACGCAGTGCTTGCACGAGATATTCGGAATCCTGTACGTTACGGTTGTCATCATCATGTCTCCTATTCTGTGAATACCTGGCTATCCTACCTTGTACGCGGATGTCGTGTCATCCCTTGGCGACCATCTCGAAGACATCGCTGATCTCCTTGAGAACGCGCTCGCGCTCCACGGGATCGTCGCCGCGCACGGCAGTTAGAACGCAGGTGTTAAGGTGTTCATCGAGAATCTGGACGCTGATCTTGGACAGCGCCGCCTGCACCGCCTGGATCTGATGGATGATCTCGATACAGTAGGCGTCCTCCTCCACCATCCTCTGAATGCCTCGCAGGTGTCCCTCCGCGCTCCTCAGTCGCTTGAGGGCGGCCTCGTGATGACTGCCGTGACCAATGTGCTGAGCCGGATGACCCGTCGCATGGTCTGCCGGCTCCACTGCCGGTTGGTGCATCTGATGGATCTGTTCCTGAGCCAAACTGCCTCCTTGCGCTCCGCGCCATGTCCGCTATAATAGCTAGTATACCCCTCCCCCCTGGGGGGGGTATGGTGCTTACTATACCGCTGATCGCGGCATCCGTCAAGGGGGAATGATGACAAGTCTCTGGATCGCCTTTATCACCGGGTTGACCACCGGCGGGCTAAGCTGCCTCGCCGTGCAGGGTGGGCTGCTAGCAAGCTCGGTGGCGCATCGGCTTGAGGCAGATGTGGGCCGTCGGAACGGTATGACGCATCTTTCGCGAAAGGCGAGTCGCCGCCCTGCTCGCCTGAGTGGCAGGCCGCACCAGGGTGTTGTGCCTGAGGCAGGAGCCGACGCGGCTCAGCCTATCCTGTTATTTCTGGGTGCGAAGCTCGTGGCCTACACGATCCTTGGCTTTCTGCTGGGCGCTCTTGGCTCCATCCTGCAGCTCAATGCGCTGACGCGTGCCATCTTGCAGCTCGGGATTGGTGTCTTCATGATCGGGAACGCGCTGCGGATGTTGAACGTCCACCCTATGTTCAGTTTCTTCGCATTTGAGCCGCCCTCGTTCGTTACACGTGCCATTCGCCGCACCTCGAAGCGTGACGTGTCCATCGCGACCCCGCTGATACTGGGCGCAATGACCGTGCTGATTCCGTGTGGTGTCACCCAAGCGATGATGGCGACCGCCATGGGCAGTGGGAATGCGCTGACGGGCGCCGTGTTGATGGCAGCCTTCACGTTGGGAACGAGCCCTGTGTTCTTCGCCGTGGCCTATTCGGCTACGCGCCTCGGGAAACGACTCGAGACGACCTTTGTTCGTGTCGTTGCTGTGCTTATGCTGGTCCTGGGCCTCGTAGCCATTGAGACCGGGATGAACATGATGGGCTCCCCCGTGAGCGTGAGCCGGCTGATGCGTGCCGCGGTTGGCGGGCGGACCACCAGTGCTGCCTCGGACACATTGCCGCCCTCGACTGATGCGCCACAGGTTTACGGCGTGACGACTGAGAACGATGTTCAGGAGCTGGCTATCGAGGCTCGTCCTGACGGCTACTTCCCGCCGACGCAGCATGCCGTGGCCAACGTCGCGTCGATGCTCACCGTTACCACACAGAATACGCGCTCGTGTTCACGCGCCTTTATCATCCCGGCACTGTGGGTAGAGAAACTGCTGCCCGAGACCGGGAGCGAGACCATTGAGATACCCCCTATGGCGCCGGGCACCGTGCTGCGCTATTCGTGCTCGATGGGTATGTACACGGGTGAGATCATCTTCGATCGCTAGGTCGCGCACATACAGGCTGGAGTAGGGGAGTACCCGATGCAGAAGAAGTCCTATCACATTCAGGGAATGCACTGTTCTATGTGCGCGATGCGCCTCGAGTCGCTGGAGGACGATCTGCCGGGAGTACACCGAGCCAGCGCGAGTTATCGCCGTCAGCGGCTGGACGTTGAGTTCGATGAGACAAGACTGACAGAGGCGCACTTGGTCGAGGCCATCCGGGCATTGGGCTACGATGTGCAGACGTAGGCAAGCCGGCGGCGACTAGGGACGATAGCGGAAGCCCGCCGTCTCGAGGTAGTCTCGGAAGGCAGGCCCCGCTGCACAGCTCGTGCAGCGGGGCCCTATGCTTGTCAGTCGGCGATCTCGATATCCTCGACGAGGTGGATAGTGGCTGCGGAGCTGCCCACCATCACGCGCACGGTCCCTGCTTCGGTTTCGAACCGCCCGGCATCGGGGTTCCAGTGGGATAGCGCGTCCCAGCTCAACACTAGCTTCACCGTGTGCGTCTCACCGGGGAGAAGCGTAAGGCGCCGGAAGCCCTTGAGCGCCTTAGCCGGACGATCGACCGCGGAGTTGAGATGGTGAACGTACAACTGAACGACCTCGTCTCCGGCCCGAGTGCCGGTGTTCGTCACGTCAACACTGACGGTCATGCAGTCCTCGGGCTGGAGTAGAGCGGTGCTCAACCGTAGGTTGGCATAGGCGAAGGTGGTATAGCTGAGACCATATCCGAAGGGATAGAGCGGCTCGCCTCTGAAGTACATGTATGTCCTGCCGTTGCGGAGGTCGTAGTCCAGCCGCGGGGGTAGCTGCTCGATCGCTCGAGGCCAGGTCTGCACGAGTCGTCCGCCTGGACTCGCGTCGCCAAAGAGCACGTCCGCCAGGGCATTTCCAAGCTCCTGGCTGTTATGGGTCAGGTGGACGATGGCAGGCACGTGGTGGTCGGTCCAGGTGATGGCGAAGGGGAAGCTGCTTATCAGGACGACGACCGTGTTTGGGTTGGCGCGATAGACCTCCTTGATAAGGGCTTCCTGCTCCAGGATGATAGAGCGGCGATCGACGGCCTCCTTGCCGTCGCTCGGGGTGGGGCACTGTGCCCAGCCGGCGTCGCCAGTGGGGTGGTTGCCCACGCAGACAATGGCTACATCGGCTGCGCGCGCAGCCCTGGCAGCAGCGCCCCCCTCGTTGTCGGCGACGTAGGTCACGCTGATGCGCTCTCCTACCTTAGTCTGTATGCCGGCAAAGGGCGTGACCGTATACGGAGGCGTGCCGCTGTACCAGTCGAGAAGCACCTCGTCAGCGCGTGGCCCGATCACGGCGATGGACCTCACCTTCGTTCGGTCGAGCGGCAGGAGTGCCCCCGCGTTCTTGAGCAGCACGATCGAGCGTTGTGTTACCAGACGCGCGAATGCCCGATGCCGCTCACTGAGCCATGGCTCAGGTTCACCATCCTGCCCGATCGCGCTGTAGGGCACACTGTCGGGAGGGTCCAGTAGGCCGAGCTTCATCATAACGCGGAAGACGCCGCGTAGGGACGCATCGATATTCGCCTCGGTCAGCAGCCCTGAGGCGAGAGCACCCTCGGTACCCTCGCGATAGCGGTCCAGAAACTGGTTGATGCCGGCCTTGATGGAAGCTGCGGCTGCCATCTCCGGATCTGGGTAGTACCTGTGCTCGGTGACCAGCATCGTTAGGGCGCCGGCATCGGTACAGATGATGCCGTCCTGACCCCACTCATCCACCGTGATATCCCTCAGGATCGGGTGGACGGTGCAGGGGATGCCGTTGTAGGCGTTGTATGCCGCCATGAAGGCTCTCGCTCCACCTTCGGATATCCCCATCCGGAAGGGCGCCGAGTAGTACTCCCGGAGCAGGCGCTCGTCGAAGTCGGAGGAGGAGCGGACGCGTTCATCCTCGTTGCTGTTCGCCAGGAAATGCTTGAGCAGCGATGCTGTCTGCCAGTAGCGTGGGTCGTTGCCCTGGAGGCCCCTGACGAATGCCGTAACCAGCGTCCCGTTTAGGTAGGGATCCTCTCCATAGCACTCCTCCGTGCGCCCCCAGCGGATGTCGCGGCCCAGATCGGCGTTGGGCGCCCGGACGACCAATCCGCCCCGTTCGTAGGCCTTGCTCTGAGCCACATAGCGGGCCTCGTACCCCTCGATGGCGGCGGCACGCTGGATCAGGTCGGGGTCCCAAGTCTCACCCAGGCCGATGGCCTGCGGGAACTGGGTTGTGGGGATTGGGGCGTCGCCGCCCCATCCACCCGGCCCGCCCATCGCCAGGCCGTGGAGTCCCTCGACGTGACCGGAGCCCCAGATTCCGAGGCGTGGCACATTGGGTACGGTGCCGAGACACGCGACCTTCTCGTCAAGGGTCATACGCGTCAGGATGTCGCCGATGCGCTCCTCAATGGGCACCGCGGGATCTGCGAAGGGGTACTGGGAGGGATGCCGGTGTACGACTGAGAGTGTGTCACCTCTGTCCTCGAGCTCGAAGAGCAGCGCGCGCTCATTGGGAGTCCGGTTCGGGTGGTGCAGGATCAACATCAGCCTGCCACCGAAGTCTCGGAAGACCATCGCATGGCCGCCGTCTTGGGCGAAGAGCGGTCGCGGCTGTTGCGCCCAGGGGCCATGGAGTGTGCCGGACTCGGACGCGGCGACGATCGTCATATAGCCTTGCAGGCCAAACGTGGACCAAAGCATAAGCAGGCGTCCGGTTCGGGTTCGGTAGAGGAATGGCCCATCGGTGACGTAGCGGTCCTGACCCGGGCGCACCCGAGCGGCGTCGCTGCCCCTGAACAGCGTGACCGGATCGCCGACGACGTCGGACAGGTCATGCGCCAAGCGCATCGCCTCCACAGTCCCATCGCCCATCTGTACCCATTCGTGGCAATAGACCATAGTCGGCACCCCATCCTCGACCCATAGCGTGCCATCGAGCGTCATCTTGTCCGCCGGTGTGTGGGCGCGGTTGTGGAAGGGGCGGAAGGGACCCAATGGTGAGTCCGCCACTAGCACCTGCGACCCACGCTTCACGAGCGGAGGCCAGTTGGCAGGCCGTTCGGGCGCTGGTGTGGGGTTGCCGGGGAGCCGATCATCGGTGCTACATGTCAGAAAGAGGTAGAAGCGATCCTGATACGCGTGCATCTCGGGCGCCCAGATCCCTCGTTGCGCCCAGAAGCCAGGGGGGATCTCATAGACCGTCGTGGGACCCTGCCATGTCTCCAAGTCTTTGCTCGTGTAGACGCCAACGGCCTTCCCCAGGGACGTGCAGAGGTAGTAGGTCCGGGTCGCTGGGTCAGCGAGGACGAAAGGGTCGCGGATGCGGGGCGTCAGAACGCCTTGGTCGGTTAGCCGGAATGAGTTAGCCACTTTGGACATTGGCAGACTCCTTGAGATGAACGGACCAGGCGGCCTCGCCGCCGGACGTCACGATCGGGATGCGCCAAGCCGCGTGCGGTGCCAAGATCGGGCGCGTGGGCCTTCCGCTCACCTCTGCCCCGACGGCGGTCCAGCCGGCACCGGTGATGAACAACGCCCCACACTCACCCGCAGGGCGGCTGAGCCTTCCTGACAGAATGCCGCTGTAGGGATCCCACGCGACCTCCGTGAGCTCCGCGCCACAGCTCTGGTGGAAGGTGCTTCCGACAACCCAAGGGTGTGGTCGCACGCGACGCAGCGCGAGCAGCTTAACGCCCGGACCCGTGAAGCTGAGGCTCAGCGCGCCAGGAGGACCTGGGGTCAGCAAGTCCTGCCAGTCGCCGGGATGCGCATACCCGTCGGGGTTGGTGCGCCAGCCGGGCGCGGTGCCGAGGAACTGCCCGCTCCAGAACTCGTGCGCCCAGTAACTGCCCTCAGGCTCCAGGCCCACTCGGTTGAGGGGAATCGTAAAGTTCGTGAGATCAGGCCGGTCGTTGGCTGGCCCCTGGTCGTAGGCAAAGCAAGCGATGAGGTCCCAGGTATCCCACTCACGCGTCACCTGCAGATGCCAGACGGATCCTGGGGGATGCTCGCGTTGTTCGATGGGGGTGGGTAACCCCCTGCAAAGCGCTTCATAATCGGAGGCTTTGAGGTCGTAGATGGGTTCAAAGAGGTCGACCGGTCGGGCGGTCAATCCCAATGGTGGCAGCGTGGCTTGCAGCACAGCCCAACGATCCTCGGGCAGCGTTGTCAGGGCATCGGAGATGTCGATCTGCCCACCTGAGAGGAATACCGCGGTGGCGCGAAGTCGAGCTTCCTCAATCGCCCCGGGGAGGCCGACACAGAGGCACGAGGACTGGATAATGCCCCACCGATGGTTCTGCCACAAGTGACACGCGACTGCGCGGAAGTTGCTGCGCATGAACTCCCAGGATTGCAGGCCGGTGTTGCCGGTGTCGTTGCATGTGTAGAGGAGCGGCCAGGCGCCGGTACCCGGCATGGGGGGGCCTCCGCAGTTTAGGAGTAAGGCATCAGGCAGCTCGTCCCGGATAACCCGCGCGCCGGTGCGCGCGGCCTCAGTCCCCGCGCCTGCGACGATTCGAGCATCATAGCGCCGTTTTGCGGCGTCGCCGGAGACCATACCGATGAAGTCCGCCTTGAGGTAGCCAATGCCCGCCTCACGTAACTCGGAAAGGCGCTCGCGTAGCCACTGCAGTGCGCCGGGGTGCGTCAGATCGAGGATGTAGACATCGCCGTGGGGTTCCCAGAACCATGTCCACACCGAGAGGGGACGCTCATCCTCGCCCTGGATCACCCACTCGGGATGGACCGCGGGGAGATCGTCAAACGCACTTATCGTGAAGGGAGCTTTCCAGACGCCGAGCCTGAACCCCAGGGCCGCCAACTGGTCCGATAGCCACCTGAGCCCGTGGGGGAACTTGGCGTTGGGCTCGAAGGCGTTTGGTAGATGCTGGCGTTCCCAGCCGAGATCGGCCTCGATGATGCTGAGCCCGAGTGGTTTCAACCGTTGGGCGGCGGTGCGCGCCTCTGCGAGCAGGCGATCCTCGGTGACACCCAGGCGGTACGGATACCAACTGCACCAGCTCACGGGTGGGATATCCGGGCAGGTGACGCCGTGCCGCGCGCGCACCAGATCGCCGTAGCGCTCGAGGAGCGACCACGGGTCATCGCCGACCATAAAGGCAAACGGCTCCAGTGTCAGGTCATCGCCAGGCCCCAACGCCAGATCCCCACCGTCAAAGCCGATGTCCAGCCGGTGACCATTGCCTTGAGGCGTCACGTCGAGCGTGATGCGGCCCTCCCACCGCTCACTGGCAAGGAAACCAACCAGCAGCGCGCTCCGGATGGAACGGTCGTAGATGACCATCACGTTGTCCGACCTCAGCGAACTGGGCTCAAGACGTGGTGATGCCTGGTTGGGTTCGCCGGCGCCTGGGGCTCGTGGCGATCCGGACGGCGCCAGGGGCAACACATCGCCGCCGTAGCGACTCAGGATCATCACGCGTACCGTAGACGGGTCGGCTCCGAAGGCTGCCGATTCACTCACGAGCAGGTGTACGTGGTTGAGGGTACCACTGATCCGCGACTGGAGTGAAGACAGAACAGCGTAGCCGCCACCGTCCAGTGACTCAATCTCAAGCGTAAAGATGCACGCGTTCGCCACATAGACCGCGCGTGCGCCCGCGGTCGAGGCGGTCAGAGCCGAGGCGACGAGATTGAGCGCCCGTCCATCGATCTGGAGTGCCGGACGGAACCCGCCGAGGCGGAGTCCAGGCCAGCCCGAGCACGCTAGTGTGAAACTCGCGTCCAGCTCAAGGGAAGACTGCAGCACACGTTCGAGAGGTCGACTTGCCTCGGTGCTGTTCATATGGGCTCCTGTGTGATGGCTGTGCTAGGCGAGTATGGCCTCTAGACACTGGATGATCAATCGCACATCCGACTCGGCGCTCACAGACTCGATCCCTGCCTCTCGATACCGCACAAGCTCCTGCACCGGTGCTGGCTGGCCCACTCCGTCGCGCAAGCCGAACAGGTGGACAGGACACCCCGATGCCGCTGCGAGGCCCGGTAGATCATAATACCGCAGCACGTGTGGCAGAAAGGCGTCGGCAGGCCAGGGGTAGGTCTCGGCGGCGATCAGGCTCCGGAACGATGAGAGGCCGCCCCAGGTGACCACGCCGGCAACCCCGCCATCGAGGGCGGCTGCGTGGAGTGCGACCACGCTGCCCATGCCGCTCGCGGAGAGCAGTATGCGGGCCGCATTGACCTCGGGCCGGGTGCGCAGCCAGCCAAGGGCGAAGAGGGCGTCCCGAACACGCATTGCCAATACGGCGTCACCAAGGGCGGCGCTGGCATAGGCCAGGTAGCGGTCGATGCTGCCCCAGCCCGCCATCTCGTAAGGGTACATCGCCGCCGCTGTGTCGCCCCAGCCGCGCAGGTCGACGGTGAGGAGATGGCGCGCGTTGCCATTCTCGCTGAGGAAACCCACTGCGGCCGTGAGCAGCCCGTGTCGGTGTAGATGCCGATGGCGCCCGCTGTCGTCAATGTGCAGCAGGGCCGACGTGGGACGGTCCGACCGCGCCGTGAGTAGCGTCGCAGGGAGCTCAATCCCCATCTCGGGGCGCAGCATGACCGCTCTCCAGTCGTGTGACCAAACTGGAAAAGGATCGCCTACTGACGGCGGTTGGCCAGATGGCACGCTGTGGACGCCGACGATTCGCGCTGCCGCACGGCGTACTGCCTGATGCGACCGGTCCCAGCTATGCGACAGCCTATCGGCCTGATCGATTGCCAGGGTGCGCATGTTAACGTCGGTTCGCGGGCTGCAGCGCAGCTCTTCGTCCGGCAGTAAGTGGAATGCAGGCACCGGCGACTCAGCCAGTGTGTGCCGTGCTGCCGCCTCGTCTGGCTGCAACCAGCGCCGCGCAAAGGCCACGAATCTGCGAGCTTGGGCCAGCGTGTAGGCGTGTCCGCCAGAGTCGGTGAAGAAGCTGAAGCGGTCGTCAGCATCAGCACTGACGTAGAACCGACGTACCAACTCGGCGAGACGACGGGTGTCGGAAATGCGGAATACCTCATCCTCTTCGCCTGCCATCAGCAAACACGGAGCCGGCGAGGCAGCGCAGAGCAGGTCGACTTCGTCAATGCCCAGCGCATAGCGCCCAAAGGGATGCGTCTCTGGGCACCCGCTGTAGCATTGGCTGATATCGAGGTCGGCCAGCGACGTGACACAACAGGAGGGGCCGATGACTGTGATGCGTTCATCGAGCAGAGCGGCGAACGTTGTTGTGGTGCCGCCACCAGAAACCCCGGTCATAGCAACACCGAGGCCAAGCGAGACATCATCGCGCGTTGCGAGGTAGTCTATGCAGCGCAGGGCATCAGCCACGAAGTAGCGGCTCGATGTCTCGCCCAGAAGGTAGTCGCGCACACCATCGGTGAAGTGATCGTTGCCGGGTTGCTTCTCGCCGGCCTGTCCTGGCGGATCAAAGCAGATGGCTACGAACCCACTGCGGGCAAAGAACTGGCACGGCAGCTGGTAGCTTTCGCCGCGCTTCGATGAGTGTCCGACGGGTACGACGACCGCGGGGAAAGGGGGCGATACCTCGGTCGGTATGTAGACGGTCGCATTAACCTGGCACCCGGGGTAGGTGTCGAAGAGCACGTTCTCGATACGGAAGTCGTCGTGGGTGAAGCTGCTAACGAGTGCGGCCTGCGGTGGGTCGGCTCGACAGCCCGCTGGCAGGTTCCCATAGAGGCCGCGTACGGCTGCACGGATCGTTTCCCGGTATTCGGCGATCGCGCCACTCGCAAGGGCCGTCTCTCTTCGCGCTGCAGCGTTGGCCATGTGCGCGAGACCACGGACGATGATGTGCTCACGCAGCATCTCGCGTAGATCGGCTGTGGGTGCTATCGAGCGCTGCGGTAGTCCTGGGGACATCAGTCAGGGCATTCCCATGCCTGAGACACGTTGTCCGGCGAAGCCGCCTATGGAAGCATGACGCATCTCACATTGCGTATTTCCACGGAGTCTCCCTCCTGGCCTCCGCGAGGTTCGCCCGGAGATCGGCCGAGCAGATTGCGAGTAGCAGCCGACAATGGCAGAATAGCATAGGCGGCGCCAGAACGCAAGGGATGCCGATGTGACCGAACTGCTCTGCGCGACGGGGTGACGATGCTGGTGCGGAGTTGTGACAGGGATATCTGCAGCGCGCGGATTGCGTCTAGGAAGTCACACTGTGAGCGCTACACCGAACACGTGTGCCCCCAACGGGATTTGAACCCATGTACCAGGCTTGAAAGGCCTGTGTCCTAGACCATCCTAGACGATGGGGGCCGGCACGCCGAGAATCCTATCACAAAGCGTCCATGTGTCAAGCATTCGGCATCGTTTGACTTGCCCCTCCAATGTGCTACCATACCGCGCGCCGACCGACCGTGAAAACGAGCCGCCGGCCTACGTGTGTGCTGACCCGCTCATGCCCCCTCTGGCTGCACGACTTGCTGTCCGGTTAGGGCCACGAGTCTATCCCGCCCGGTAGGGCAACTGCAAAGGCAGGTACTATGGACCGTCTACAGATCATTCCCCTGGGTGGGCTGGGGGAAGTTGGCAAGAATATGATGGCTTTGGAGTACGGGCGAAACATCATAGTGGTCGACGTGGGGATGATGTTCCCCGAGAGCGATATGCCCGGTGTCGACTACATAATCCCAGACTACCGCTATCTGCGGGGCAAGGAAGATCGCATCCGCGGCGTCGTTATCACACACGGTCACGAGGATCACATCGGCGCGCTGCCGCACTTCCTGCAGGAGTTCAACGTCCCTGTCTACGCCACCAGGCTCACGCGGGGCTTGATCGAGGTGAAGCTGAGTCGCGATCTGGGTATGCGGGCGAAGCTGGAGACCATGCAACCCGGCGACGTCGTACACCTCGGCCCATTCCAGGTTGAGCCCTATCACGTCTGCCATAGCATTCCGGACACCGTGGGCTTGGGCATTACGACACCCATCGGACTGGTAGTTCACAGCGGCGATTTCAAGTTCGATAATACCCCAGTGGATGGCTGGCCGACGGACATCGCCAAGCTGGCCGAGTTCAGTCAACGAAAGGTTCTCGCCCTGCTGGCGGACAGCACCAACGCTGACCATCCCGGTCGAACGCTTTCGGAGCAGTCGCTGAACACGACGTTGGCCGATGTATTCCGTCCGGCCAAGGGCCGCGTGATTGTGGCGACGTTTGCTTCGTTGATCTCGCGTATACAACAGGTGATGGAGGTCGCTCGGAGCTTCGGACGAAAAGTGGCGATCGCCGGGACGAGCATGGCCAAGAACGTCCGCATGGCGCGGCGACTGGGATACCTGGACGTGCCCGATGACCTGATCCTGTCGCTGCAGGACGTCAACCAGTTGCCTCCCCACCAAGTGACGATCATCGCGACGGGGGCGCAGGGCGAGCCGCGATCGATCATGGGACGGCTAGCCACCGGGATGCACCCGTCGCTGCGGATCATCCCTGGTGATACGGTGGTCTTGTCATCGCACACGATCCCGGGAAACGAAGAGACGGTGCATCGGGTGATCAACCGGCTTTTCCAGAAAGGCGCCAACGTCGTCTACCATCCTGTGGCGCCGGTGCACGTCTCGGGCCACGCAAGTCAGGAGGAGCAGAAGTTCCTGATCAGCATTCTGCGCCCCAAGTTCTTCGTGCCGATCCACGGTGAGTTGCGGCAGCTGACGCTTCACGCTGGTCTGGCACGTGAGGTCGGCGTGCCGAAGGAAAACATCGCGGTTGTCGAGAATGGCTATGTCATCCGCATGTCCGAGGACGCTGTCGAGGTTGGCGAGCGCCTGCCTGGGGGGTATGTGTTCGTTGACGGCACATGGGTTGGGGATGCCGTAAGCCCCGAGCTCATCCGGAGCCGTGAGGAGCTTGCCGAGACCGGGGTATGTGCCGTATCCATCGTCTACGATGAGTCGGCGGGCAAACTTGTGGGACCGCCGCGCCTCAGCGGTCGCGCGATAGTCTCCCCCGATGTCCTGGGGCAACTGCTGCCTGAGGCAGTCGACTTGGTCAAAGGTGTCATGCGGGGCATCAGTCCGTTTACGCCTGCATCCACCGTAGAGCGAGCTGTGGAGCGGGCGCTCTCCGATTTCTTCTTCCGCGAGGCTCGCAACCGCCCCCAGATCGTTGTCCAAGTTCTATCCCTGACGTAAGGGGGCGCGAGCAAGGCCCCGAGCGCCAGTACCATACATATGGCTCGAATCCTTGTCGCCTACAAGCAGTTCCCAGCCCCCTCGGTCGGTCACGCCGGGGGGGAGTCTCTGTTCGCGCTGATGCAGGCGTTGCATCGTAGGGGACATCGCCTGGCGCTGGTAGCGCGGATCGCCGCGGATGAACGCCAGTATCTGTCCCTGACCGCGGCGATCTGCGATGCTGTATACACCGTGCCGCACCACCGGACTATGCGCGGGCCCAGGCCTCTGGCCATCGTGCGCAGCTATCTGGCTCTGCGGGCGGCGTTGCGGCACGCGATTCGGGCTGAGCGTCCTGATTTCCTTCACGTGGAGACGCTGCAGACTGCCGCCATAACCCTTGGCCTACGTCGGCCGCCTGCTACCTACCGCACTCAGGACGTCAACTGGTATATGGTGGAACAGCGCTTACCGCGACTGCATCACGTGCGCCGCTGGCTCGCTCGGGGGGAACGCTGGCTTCTCCGCCGACTGGAGCCGTGGGTCGCCCGCCGTTACGATCTGACCCTGGCGATATCTGAGGGCGATCGCCGATTGCTGGCGGAAGCGATTGGGGACGCCCGCCTGCTGCTAGTGCCCTTGGCGCCTGCGGTGACCCATAGCCTGGGAATGAGCCCTGCTGCTGCGGGCGACGCAAACGTCCTGTTCGTTGGCGCGATGTCCCGCGATCACAACCACCAGGGAATAATGTGGTTTCTGGACCACATCTGGGCGCGCGTGCTGACGGCAAGGCCGGACGCACGTCTGTATGTTGTGGGGCGGGGGCCATCGGAGGCGCTCCTTCGGCGGGTTGATGGCCGTAGCGTCGTTGTCACCGGCTCCGTCGAGGATCTAGCACCCTGGTATGAGGCCGCGACCGTGTTCATCTCGCCGTTGTTGGTGGCCGGGGGTATGCTGCAGAAGGTGCTCGATGCTATGGCGATGGGCGTGCCGATCGTGGCGACCAGTGTGTGCAATCACGGCGTGGGTGCCACGCCTGGAGAGCACTTGCTCATCGCTGACGCTCCAGAGCACTTCGCCGACGCGGTCGTCTCGCTCCTTGCAGATGCCGGCGAGAGGGCTCGGATGTCGGCTGCGGCACAGGAGTTCGTTGCCAGGCACTACAATCTTGACACGGCAGTGGCTCGATGGGACACTGTCATCCGGGACTTGACTAGCTAAGTCGGCTGGTGTCGGGCTTCTGGGGCTGCTGGGCATGGTATAATCGCTTCACTCCCTGCGATGATGACGCAGGTGGAACTGAGCTATGGTAACGAGACGACGATCAGCCGGGCGGGCGCAGAAGGCGCCGGTACTGCTTGCGAGTATCTTGATCCTCTTGCTCCTGGGGATCGGTGTCGGTGTTGTACTCTTCCTCTTCTCGTGGGTCCGAGGCAGCCTTGCAACGCCAGGTGTCTCTCCAGGCCTGCCGGGCAACACGAAACCGAGCGAGAACGTCACCTATGGTTTTGGCCAGATCCTGCCGACCTGGAGTGGCACCAGCCGTATCACTGTGTTGCTGTTGGGCGTCGATGAACGCGAGCAGGAGAGTGGGCCGTGGCGGACGGACACGATGATGCTACTGACCCTCGATCCGGCCTTGCGGCAGGCCGGGGTGCTGTCAATCCCGCGCGACCTTTGGGTCCCAATCCCTGGACATAAGGATGGCCGGATCAACACGGCGCATTTTCTCGGCGATCTCTATGCTTACGAGGGTGGGGGCCCAGGGCTGGCTGTGGACACAGTGGAGTATAACCTCGGTGTTCCCATCGACTACTATGTCCGGATCAACTTCCAGGCATTCGTGACGTTGGTCAACCAGATCGGGGGCATTGATGTGTACGTCGAGGAGACCATCGATGACCCGCTTTACCCAGATCATGCCTACGGCTACGATCCACTTCACATCGAGGCTGGGTGGCAGCACTTCGATGGGGAGATGGCGCTCAAGTATGCGCGCACTCGTCACACAAGCAATGACTTCGACCGCGCCCGGCGTCAGCAACAGGTGATGCTGGCCATTATGGAGCGGGTGACATCGTACGAACTCCTGCCCCAACTGGCTCGAACCGCTCCACAGGTGTATCAAACAGTGCAGGCATCCGTGAGCACGGATCTGGCGCTGGATCAGATCCTGGCGCTGGGCAGTCTGGCCACTGCGGTTGGCAAGGACAGCATTCGCACAGGGGTTATCGACCAAACGTGCACTCAGCCCTGGGTGACGCCTGAAGGTGCACAGGTGCTTGTGCCTCTGCGTGATCGGATCAGGGAAGTCCGCGACTATATCTGGTACGCTGACGCGCCAACTGTCGAAGCCGGCGAGGCGCCCGCCGTGCCACTGCCTACGCCAACGCCTGAGGTCGCTACAGTTGCGGTGCTGAACGGGACGGCGCGGGCTGGACTGGCCGGCAGCTCCGCAGATCTGCTGCGTGACAGGTCCGTGAATGTTGTGCAAGTCGGCAATGCTGACCGCCAGGACTATGTCGCCACACAGGTTATCTCCTATCGCGACAAGCCCCGTACACTGGCCACGGTGCTGGATGTGCTGGGCCTGTCCCAGACCGCGATAGTTCGCTCTGCAGATGCTGGAGCCCTCTACGACATCGTTGTCGTGCTCGGGCAAGACTATCAGGAGCCCTGAGCGTGATCAGGGTCGCTGTTGCGCCACGGGAGCGACGAGATGGCTGAGTCCATTGTAGCGAGCGCGCCTCGGCGCGCTCTGCCCTACGCGCTGTTGATTCGCGCCGGTGTGGTCCTGATCTACCTCATTGCGCTGGGGGCCTCGGCGCTCGTTGTCTTCTACCGCGTTCGGGACCAAGTTGCTAAGTCAGATATCCTACCGGACTTCACCCTTACCAAGCCGGAGTCCGGCGACAGCCCGAACACCGAGCGAGTTGAGGGCGAGGCTCTCCCTGTCTGGACGGGCACGGATCGTGTCAGTGTGTTGATTCTGGGGATCGACCAGCGCATGCAGGAGAAGGACGACTACTGGCGCACAGATACTATGATCCTGGCTACGCTGGACCCCGTGACGATGCAGGCAGGGCTTCTGTCCATCCCGCGCGACCTGTGGGTCCCAATCCCCGGCTATACCGAGAACCGTATCAACACCGCCCACGCACTGGGAGATGCCTATAACCATCCCGGAGGAGGCCCGGCGCTGGCTGTGGAGACGGTAGAGTACAACCTGGGCGTCGAGATCGACTACTATGTGCGGATCAACTTCCAGGCGTTTGTCGATGGGGTCGACCTTATTGGCGGTATCGACATCGATGTACCTGAGCCGATCGATGACTACTGTTATCCCACGCCAGACTACGGCTGCGAGCAGTTGCACATCGATGCCGGACCACAGCACTTCTACGGTGATATGGCGCTGAAGTACGCTCGGGTGCGACACACCTCTGGTGGCGACTTCGACCGCGCGCGACGTCAACAGCAGGTGATCGACGCCGTGATCGAGCGAATCACCGATCAGAAGCTGCTGCCGCAGTTGGCTGCACGCGCGTCAGAGATCTGGGCGATCGTCGATGAGTCGGTCAAGATCGACCCCAACTTGCAACTCGATGAGATCATCGCCCTGGCAAATCTGGCGACCAGGATCACAGATGAGGACCGACGGTTCTTTGTGATCGATGAGACCTGTACGCTCTTCGCAGAGACGCCCGATCGGCAGCAGATTCTTATCCCACTTCGGGACAGGATCCGAGAAGTGCGCGATGAGTTTCTGGGCCTCACGCCACGGGCAGGCTCTGTTCCCACGGTGAGTGAGGAAGCGGCAACGGTGACAGTCCTGAATGGCACTGCGACGGCGGGACTTGCCTATGCAGCCACTGAGAGGCTTGAGGCCGGCAGCATCCGCGTATCGTCATATGAGAACGCCGACCGCGCAGACTACGACACATCACTGGTGATCCTCAACCGCGATAAGCCCAAGACGGCTGAGCGGATCCTGGCGATTCTGGGAATGCCACATTCCGCCGTGGTCCATGGGTCAAACCCGACGGCCCAGTATGACGTCGTGGTGATCCTTGGAGCGGACTTTGCCACAGCGCTCGCCGGCGAATGACCCATCGGCGGAGCTCAGTCGGCGGCCTCGGTCAGAGCTAGCGGTTTCATGATGATGTAGTTGAAGCCGTTCATCGGCACGTGCTCGACCAGGCCATAGTGCTGGCCAATGGCTGCCAGCACCGGGGGTGGGTAGAACTGCGCCCGCATGATCACGAGGCCGAATGCTCTGTCACGGACCATGGCCTCGATTTCGCTGGTATCTAGCAGGCCGTTGTTGTATAGATTGAGTAGCTGCGTTGGGTTGGTGATCACCGGTTTGCCGGCCACCATTGTGAACGCGGCCTCCTCGCTCAGAACTGGCAGCGTTGTCGCTCTGACGTGCGCCATGATGCGTTCCGCCCCTTCGTAGTCGCGCGGCAACATCAGGTGCCCCACCTGTGAGTAGCCCACCACGTCATAGTAGGGGTAGTCGGCATAGGCAGATAACCCTCTGACACCCAGAACGCTTGCCACGTGCCCCCAAATCGGGCCTTCAGTTGGGAGGTGGATCATCTGCGCGGCCTGCCACATGAACAGGATGGGGACGAACACAGTCACAGCGCCCAGCCACCGTGGGTGCTGTGATGCGATCGATTCCCGCGCCTTACCGATGGCGAACCCGGTCAGAATGATGCCTGCAGCGACGGAGCTGACCCAATAGGCCTCACCAGCGCCCCACTTCGCCGACATCATGCCTGTCCCCAGCGTGGCCAGGAACCAGAGGCTGTACACCGTGATGCGGCTGCGGTATGTCTCGATGAAGACCATCGCTGCTGACAGACCAATGAACAGAGGATGCACCCTGCCCCACGTGCGCGTGAGCCCGATGAGTTGGGGAATGAGGACAGCATTCACGTTCGCGGCTATGGTGTTGGTCCACCAGTAACCGTCGGTGGCCCAGTTGATGAGCAGGAACACGGCGCCGAAGCTCACGCCGAATGCCAGGGCGAGAAGTATTGCCCGCACAGGTCCTCGCAGGAACAGATGGCCGAACACGGCGACCGCCGTGAAGACCGCGAGCTGCTTTGCGTAGCCTGCCAGGAACAGGCAGAGCAGACCGAGAAGCAGGTTGCGCGTGCCGTGCCTCGCGTCGGCGGAGGCCGCGATGAAGTAGATGCAGACCACCTCCAGGAAGACCATCGTCAGGTGTTGGCGGCAGAGGGGGCCGACGTGGTAGACAAATGGCGATGCCAGATAAGCCAGACCCGAGACGCATGGGAGGAAGAAACCCCCTGTGCGCCGGTAGACAGTGAGCCCGATCATCCCGGCGGTGAGTAGGGTGATCGTGAACCCGAGTATGCGGCCCGACAGCAGTGTCTGCCCGAACAACGGGAAGAGTAGTGCGTTGAGGATGTGGAAGACGGGAGGATAGTTGGACGAGTAGAAGGGATAGGTGGTGCTGTCGCGGTAGGGCCATTCCCCGCGACTGTGGAGCACGGCATCATAGAGCTCAAAGCTCTCGCCCTGATCGTAGTCGTAGGGCCACCGGAAGAGGTCCACGGCATAGGTGACATAGATGGCGAGATACCCGACGTAGATCAGGAGCGCAAGCACACACGCTGCGCGCGCGGCCCAGGTCCACGGTCGGCGGACGTCACGGCTGACATCAGCCGGGATGTGGTAGCTGGGTTCCCCATCCCCGGCCGCGGGCGCATCGGCCAGCAGAAGCAGAGGCAGTCCGAGGAGGCCGATAGTGATCCCGCCGATTAACAGAATCTGCTCGATCGGGCCGATGCCGCTCCAGGCACCGGCGCCCAGCCGCCCCAAGAGCAGCACAACGAGATCCCCACCGATGCCCGCAGCTATCATGAGCCAGCCAAGGTGTCGTCTTGTGAGCATGGGGCGGATTATAGCCGGGGGTACTACCCTGGCAATCGTGACGCCAACGTGCTGTGCCTGGTCGCACACCTGCGGTATAATCACGTTGGTGAGGATAGTCCTTGCAGCGAGCGCTCTGACCTTACTCTTGACGGAGGAAGCCTGATGGTGGAGCAGAAGACACAGAAGCAGGAGCTTCGCGATCAACTGGGGCCCTTCCTGACGCCGTTATCCTTGCGTGGCATTCCCGTGTGGCTCGTGTATCTGGCGGGCCTGTTTGGACTCATCTACATCCTCAACCCGACGGCAGGCGTCCTGGAACTGCTACCAGACAACTTGCCGTTCGTGGGTAACCTGGACGAGGGGGCTGCCTTCGCCCTTCTGTGGTATGGGCTCGTCGAGCTCTTTGAGGGCAAGAGGATTCGTGGCTGAATCGGCGACTGTCTGGTTCACGTGGTCTGGTATAATGGCGGGGAGGGTTTCATGGCAACGGATATGACGCTACGCGAGCGGATCCTGATGCGCCTGGTCGACGTGATCGATCCTGAGACGGGTGTTGACGTTTTGCGCATGCGCCTGGTGGAGGACCTGGAAGTCGATGAGGCCACAGGGCTCGTATCTTATACCTTCCGTCCCTCGTCGCCGCTTTGTCCGCTTGCTCACAGCCTGGCGATGGACCTGAAACGCGCGGTAGCCTCGGTTCACGGGGTTGCTGAGCAGAAGATCCATGTAGCTGGGTACGTGCGTGCGACCGAGCTTACGGAAATGGTCAACCGCTCGGTTATCTGACGCTGCCCGTGGTAGCTGGCAACATCCTGGGGAGGAGTGCTCAATGGCGATCTACGAGTATCAGTGCGCGGAGTGCGGTGCTGCGTTCCAGGCGAGGCGTGCAATGAAGGATGCTGACGCGCCGATCACGTGCCCGGACTGCGGCTCGTTTCAGGCCAAGCGCGGCCTGTCACGGTTCTTCTCCGCGACGAGCGGCGGTGGGAACAGCGGAGTTTCCACCTCCGGTGGCGGCGGCTGCGCATCCTGCAGCGGCCATTCCTGCGCATCGTGCGGTGGTCACTAGCGCGATCTACCCATCAGGCGACCTGTAGAAGGCGGTCTGTCGCGACGGTGAAATCGGTCCGCGTAGGCGCCCCCAGCCGGCTGGGGGCGCTCTTCCATGATTGGGCTGCATCTGCCTCATCCTCTACCCCGACGTCCGATTTCCTGTAAACTACGGCCTCAGTGTGCGCAGATTGGGCGTTCCTGGAGGTCTAGCGATCTTCGTGGCTTGTGCACACCCGGCATACATCGTGCGCCACTGATCGCTATGCCCACGGTGCTGTTGGACACGCGTGCGCAGAAGAGCTGGTCTGTATGGACCGCCTGGCGTTTCAGTTTGCTCTAGTGTAGGAATCAGGCAATGTCGCGTCTACTCGTTGTGCTTGCGGTTGTCGAGTTGGTGGTGCTCCTCCTCTTCGGGTGGCTGCTGGGCCCAGGGCTGGAGCAGCGTTTCGTTCCGGGTATCTGGGTCTGGGACACGCCGCTGGGAGGGCTCGCGATAGAGGAGGCTGCGGACCTACTCCGGACAGCGCTGCCGCTGAATCAGCCGAAGATCGTGTTGGTGGGGCCTGCCGGCCAGAAGTGGTCCTTCTCGCCGGCCGATTTGGGTGTGGCGATTGATGCCCGGGAGACTCTGGTTGCTGCCTTTGGTCCGGGGCATTCACGCGAGGGTATAGGCGTCCTGTCAGAGCGGATCGCGGTGATGACCAGGGGGCGGCAACTCAGCCCTGTGTTGACATGGGACGAGGCAGTTGCTCAAAGAGCCCTGGAGAGCGTCGCCGCGGAAATCGATCGCCCCGCCCAGGATGCCGCCGTCCGGGTATCTGGAGCACAGGTGGAGCTCCTGGCAGGAGATGTCGGCAAACGGGTGGACGTGGCCGGTATGCTGTCGGCTTTGGTGCCCAGCCTGCTTGCCCTCCAGCATGAGGAGATCGTGGTCCCGGTAAGGGAGATTCAGCCTGCGATCGGCGACGCTCAGGCGCAGCAGGCGATTAGCATCGCCGAGGGGATCCTGGGAACGCCGTTGACGCTGCTCGTGTTCACCCCACAAGAGGGTGATCCTGGCCCATGGACGGTATCACCGGATGTGCTAGCCGGTATGCTCTCGATCCAGGTTGACGACGAGACAGTCAGAGTAAGCATTAACGAGGCTGCGATGGCCCAGTTCCTGGGCCCGCTGGCGATGGC
>JALOOJ010000322.1 GCA_025454475.1 Anaerolineae bacterium | reverse complement strand
TCAGGAAACTCGCGGCGCATAATGTTGCCCATGAGGTCGTGCGCCACTGCCCCGGAGGCGGCCATGATCAGCCCGGAGACCGTCGCCAGCACGGTCGTGAAAGCGATCCCCGAGATCATCGCGAACAGCACCTCACCAAAGCTGCGGGCCAGCAGCGGAGCGCTCATGTTGCTGGTTTCCGGGTTCAGCGCGCCGCTCGCGACCGCGCCCACGCCCAGGAATACCGTCAGGATGTAAAAGAGCCCGATTCCGCCGATGGCGACGATCGTCGACTTGCGCGCGGCTTCCACGCTCGGCACGGTGTAGTACCTGATCAGGATGTGTGGGAGCGCCGAGGTCCCGAGGAAGAGGGCCAGCATCAATGAGATGAAGTTGAGTCGGTTCAGAAGCGTCGTTGTCGTGGGCTCGCCGGCCCGCGCCTCGAGCGGGAACATCAAGCCCGGGCGCATGAACGTCGAGCCCGCCATAGGTTCCTCATAATAGACAGTCACCTGCTCCCCGGCATCGGTGGTGAAAGCCGCGCTTCGCGGTCGCCGGATCACGGTAGCCTCGTCGGCAAAGACGCTGAGCATGCGCAAGGGTCCGACCGCGCCCGTGCTTTCGCCATAGTTCGCCGGAATCGCGGCGACACCGCCCATCTGGCGCAGCCGGTTGAGCTGGCTCTCCGGCGCGCCGTTGATCAGGACGCTGCCGTCGGGAAGGACGGACCGGAACTGCGTCTCCATCAAGCGCCGCACGCCGTCCGCGCCGGTGTGCAGGTACCACCAGTCCTCGATGCGGATGAAGAGTTGTCCGTCGATGCGCTCCGTCGTCCAGCCAGGCCCTTCTCCCGAGGCGCCCACGAAGTGAGGGGTGCGTCCCTTGACGTCCGCCGTGTAGCCGATCTCGCCCTCGGTGATGGCGGGGATCAGGTGTGAGACACGGTAGAGCACCAGCGTCTCCTGGCGTGTGTTGCGGTCGATCACAGCGTGACGCGCGACGACCCGGGCGCCAGGCAAGTCGACCCGGACGTCGTCGCCGTCGAACACCGCGCCCACCTCGTCATAACGGTAACTCTCCAGTTCGACATTGCCCTCTTCGATGGGCAGATGGACAGTGTTGACCCCGCGCACCAGTACAGCGACCGTCAGGATGGCAGCAAAAGCGAGGAGTAGGCCGCCATTGATGAACTGGACGTAGGTGGTCGAGGTCATTCCGCCGCCGGCGACGATGAGGATCACGACTGAGCCGACGGCAATGACGCCCCAGTAGTGCGGTATCCCCAGGAGGGGCTCGACGAGCACGCCAGCGCCCACCATCTGCGGCACGAGGTAGAAGAGCGAGACGACAAGGATGCTCAGCCCGGCAGCGAGCTGAATCCCTGGGCGCCTGAACGTGAGGTTCAACGCATCCGAGAAGGTGAAGGTTCCCTTGCGCTTCATCGGTTCGGCGATCACGAATAGGGCGACGATCCACCCGCCCAGGAAACCGATGGAGTAGAGAAAACCGTCGTACCCATAGAACGCGATCAGGCCGCAGATGCCCAGGAAGCTCGCGACTGACAGGTAGCCTCCAGCAAACGCGACGCCGTTCACGCCCCAGTGAACTGAGTTGTTGGCGACGAAGTAACCGCCGACGCTCCGAGACCGGCGGCTGGCCTGTAGCGAGACGGTCAACACGAGCGCTACGAAGAGGATGAAGACAGCGATCGCCATCTAGCTCTCCCTCTCGCCGACGGGCGTAGGTGGCACTCTACAGAGATAGTTGTAAATGAGGGCGAAGAAGATCGCTGTGATGATGAGGCCCAAGCCGTAAGCGATGGCTACGTTGAGCCCCAGTGGTGCTCGCGCCCCCATCCAGGTTGGCTGGAAGACGCTGAGCGCCACGAAACCGCTGTAGACGATGGAGTACAGAATCGTCATACGGACACCGATGATGGACTTGCGTCGCTCGTACGCAGCGTCCGCGGCCGTCGAGTGCTGAGTCATAGGGCCTCCTTGTCCTGGCTGCACGGGATGGTCGTGGAACGCCCGGATGGTACCACGGTGTGTGCTGGGAGGCAAATTGGCCCATGCGCGAGTGGCGTCTCAGAATGCGGCGGACCGGGCCAACCCGCCGGCCCGCAACTGCGTTGAATCTCTGGGTGCCGGGGCCGTTCCGCCGTCCCCGGCACCTGGTGTGTGACCAACGGTTCTGAGAGCAGGGCCTAACAGAAAGTGCCGGGGACACGCCGACGCCTTCTGAGGCGCGTCCCCGGCACTGAGAACACGTCCGGCACTGAGAAGCTGCTGCTATGCCTTCGCCTGGCTCAGCCCCTGGATGTAGCCCAGATCGTGGGAGAGGGCCAAGCGCAGAGCGTCGTCCGGGATTCCGTCGTACTCGTTGTGCTCGATCGACAGCAGCCGGTCAAAGCCCTGCCGCTTCAGCTCCTTGTAGACTCCGGGTAAGTCGACCGTGCCGCCGCCCAACGGTAGGCGCTGGTCCGAGTCCTTGAAGTGAACGTGGTAGATGCGCCCGGCAAGCTTCTCGACCTGTGCCAACGGATCCACGCCGGCTGCGGCGAAGTGCCCCGTGTCCGGATTTGCGCCGATGTAAAGCGAGTGCCCCTCCAGGGCTTGTAGGATGGTGTCGGCGGCCTCGAATACATTGCCCCGGTGGTTCTCGATTGCGTAGTAGGTCCTGTACTCCTCGCAGAGCTCATCCAGGTCGGGCAGCAGTGCCGGATCGAGTACGCCGGTGATCACCGGTACCTCGAGACCCTTGGCGAACTCGAACACGTTGCGCAGGAATGCCGCGTCGCGGCCCTTCGATAGCCCGCCGACGCAGTACGCCATCGGCGTGATCCCGTGAGCGATGCAGAGCTTCCGCGTCTCGGCTGCCCCCTTGGCGTCGACCTTGTGGTAGTCGGTCAGGCCATCGGCGTGGCGAAAGTCGAGCTCCGTGACCGTGTAGCCGATGCCGCTGAGGAAGTCCATCGCATCGGCGGTGCCGTGATGGCGCAGCAGGTAGGAAATGACCCCAATCTCCATATCGTTGACTCCTTTGGATCGCTAGCTAGGTACCAGGCCGCGCGTGGGAGGCCTGCGTGTGAACGCTATGGTACAGCCTAACGGCCTATGCGCCACCTTCGGCGCGGAAATCTACCACGATGCCGTCGATCGCGAGCCGCCCGCTCTCTCGCACCTGGATACCTGCGGACGGTACAACGGTGAGGACGCGGGCGCCGCCGGCTTCGAGCTCGATGGGCACGCGGCC
>JALOOJ010000321.1 GCA_025454475.1 Anaerolineae bacterium | reverse complement strand
GGCGACATCCTCGATCGTGATCGACGCGATCCCCGAGGGTGGGCAGTTCCGCCCGGGCGTGGAGAACATCCTCTACGTGATGACGAGCTATCCCGACGGCACACCGGCGGAGGCCGACATCACGGTGAGCCTCTACGACACGGGCCAGGCGCTTACAGCGCGCACCGGCTCCTATGGCCTGGCCGAGGTGCGCTTCACGCCGCAGAATCCCTATGCCAACTTCATGGTCGCCGCTCGCGATAGCTCGGGTGCAGTAGCCCAGCGCGACTTCTATTTCGAGGGCGCATGGACCGCCGAGACGGTGCTCCTGCGCCCCGACGGGGCGATCTACCGGGTGGGCGACACGATGGGACTCTCGATCCTGACCTCGCAGCCGCGCGGCACCGTCTACGTGGACATCATCCGGGAGGGGCAGACGGTGAGCACCCGGGCGGTGGACGTGGTCGACGGGCAGGCCGAGGTTGCCGTGGATCTGGTACCGGAGTTCTACGGGACGCTTGAGCTGCACGCTTACAAGATCCTGTCCGACGGCAGCATCGTCCGCGACACACGGCTCGTCGTCGTTGATCAGGCGGACGATCTCGCCATCGATCTGAGTCCCGGCGCGGACACGTACCGGCCGGGCGAGGATGCCACGCTCGATGTCGACGTGAGCGACGGCGCAGGTGCCGGCGTCGAGTCGGCAGTGGGGTTGGCGATCGTCGATGAGTCGGTCTTCGCGTTGGCCGAACAGGATCCCGGTTTCGCGAAGCTCTACTTTATGTTGGAGCAGGAGCTGCTTGAGCCCAAGTACGAGCTCCACGGGTTCAGCATCCCTGAGATGATCTCCACCCCCTGCCTTGAGGAGGCGGAGGCGACCTGTACGCCGGCGCTGGTCGAGGCCCGTGAGGGTGCCGGCAAGGCGGCCCTCGCCTCTGCAGTGAGCCGGCTCGATCCCTTCACGCTCCAGGCGAACTCGCGCGAGCAGTCGCAGGCGCGCGCCACAGCCCTTCAGCGCGCCTTCTACCGGACGCTCGCGGGTGTCACCTTCTGGGGGAGCGTTGTGCTGCCCCTGGCGGTGCTCGTGACCAACGGTGTGGCCATCGCGAAGGCTCGGCGGTTCTGGAAGAGCCTGGGGCTAGCGGCAGTTCTGCTGGTTGTCGCCGCGCTGAGCATCCTCGGCCTGGTGTGGCTTAACGAGCAGCTCGGGTGGCGCCTGCAGTCGTGGGTGCCGGCAGCAGTGGTCGGTCTGTTGGCACTGCTGGGCGTCATCGGCCTGATTGCCCTGACCGTGACGGCCGTGCGGCGGCGCGACGGGGTGCTCGGCCTGACCCTCGCGGCGGTGCCGCTGGTCCTAGTGATCATCGTCGTGGCAGCGTGGTCCGCGAGTCGCAGTGACGCCTCACCGGATGGTTGGATGCTCATCCTGGCGCTTGCCGCCGTGCTGTCGCTGCCGCTGACCTTCCTGCTGCGCGGCGGTAGCCTGATGCTTGAGCGTAGCGCCGGGCTTGGCGTGCTCGCGGTAGCCGTCGCGGTCATGTTGCTGGGTGGCGCGCTCCCGTTCATGGCATTTGGCGCTTCGGCACCTGCCAACCTCGCAGGCGACGCCGTAATGGAGCGGGAGTTCGCGTTGGCCGGCGGAGTCATGCCCATACCGACGGCAGTCGCCGAGGTGATGGTGCAGGTGGAGAAGATGGTGGAAGCCCCTGCGATGCCGCCGGCAGCTGAGGAGGGCGCGGCAACGACCGCGACCGAGCCGCCGCGGTTGCGGCAGTACTTCCCAGAGACGATGCTCTGGCTACCCGATGCGGTCACCGACCCGGAGGGACACCTCAGCCTCGTGTTTCCGGTGGCCGACAGCATCACGACATGGCGCGTGGCGGCCCTGGCCTCCTCCCAGGATGGGCGTATCGGCAGCGCGACGGGCGCGCTGCGGGTCTTCCAGGACTTCTTTATCGACCTGGATCTCCCCGGATCATTGACCGTCGGCGACGAGATCGCGGTGCCGGTGGCCGTGTACAACTACCTGGGAGAGTCGCAGACCGTGCGGCTTGAGGTGCAGCGGGAGCCGTGGTTTGAGCTTGTCGATCAGGCTACGAAGGAGATCGCGGTCGGTGCCAACGAGATCACGGTGGTCTACTTCCGGATCCGCGCGTTGGCCTTCGGGCAGCAGCCTTTCCAAGTGACCGCCATCGGCAGCCGGATGTCCGACGCGATCCGTAAGGATGTGCGGGTCTTCCCGGACGGCAAGGAGCTCCGGTTCGCGGTCTCCGACAAGCTGAGCCCCACAGTGCCTACCGAAGTCCCGATCCGGGTCCCTGAGGACGCCATCGCCGGTACCCAGCGCCTGACCGTGAAGATCTACCCGGGTGTCGTCAGCCAGGTTGTGGAGGGACTCGACGCGCTGCTGCGGATGCCGTTCGGCTGCTTCGAGCAGACGTCGTCCACGACCTACCCGAATGTGCTGGTGCTGGACTACCTGAAGACCACCGGACAGGCCTCGCCTGAGGTACAGATGAAGGCCGAGGAGTACATCAACCTGGGCTACCAGCGGCTGATCACCTTCGAGGTCGACGGCGATGCGGGCGGGTTCAGCCTCTTTGGTGACGCCCCCGCTGATCCGATGCTCACAGCCTACGGGCTGCAGGAGTTCGGCGATATGAGCCGTGTGGCGCAGGTCGATCCGGCGCTGATCGAGCGTGTGGCCCAGTGGCTCCTCAAGCGCCAGGATGCTGACGGTTCCTGGCAGGGCGTGGAGGGGTTCCACGAGACGAGCATCACGAGCCTGACCGGGCGTATCCCGGTGACGGCCTGGATCGTCTGGGGGCTTGCCGACGCGGGGTACGCCAATGATTCGGGCACCCAGCGCGGCGCGAGTTTCCTGCGCGGGAATGTGTCGCAGGCCGAGAACGCCTACGATCTGGCGATGGTGGCGAACGCGCTTGTCGCGGTCGACATCAAGACCGGCGGCATCACCGACGCTACGGTTGCGGTGCTGGAGCGGCTCGCCGGTATGGCCAAACGCGAGGGTGAGTCGGCCTACTGGGATGCGGGCCGCGAGACCTATATGGGCGGCTACGGCACCAGTGGGCAGCTGGAGACCACGGCGTCGGTGGCCCTCGCGTTCCTGCGGTCGGGCCGGCAGCCCGAGCTGGCGAACGCGGCGCTGACCTACCTCGTACGCGGCAAGGACAGCTTCGGCACCTGGGAGACGACGTCGGCGACGGTGATGGCGCTCAAGGCCTTCATCGAGAGCGTGCGC
>JALOOJ010000320.1 GCA_025454475.1 Anaerolineae bacterium | reverse complement strand
ATTTTCCTCACGGGGATGGGTTCATCGAGCGCCAGGCCCGGCGCGTGGGCATCGGAGGGGTAAAGGATCATCGCCTCGCCCGCGTGCAACGGCACGAAGACCGCGCGGTCCATCGGGACCGTGCCGTGGACCACGTCTTTGTCAGTACTGTAGTCGTCCGTTGGCTGCAGGGCCTCGATCGGCGCCCATCCAAAGGCCTCCTCGCCCACGACGACAGCCTGGACGTCGATGTAGCGCCGGTGGGCTTCGAATCGCGGCTGGTCACTGTGCGGCTTCCCGGTGTACGACTGCACCAGTGCATAGACCTCATCACCATCGATGTCGACGCGCCCGTCGGGCAGCGCCTGGCCCAGCACCGACACAAGCCACTCCATCCCTCTGCGCATCGCCGCGGAATACGCGGCTTGGTCCGCCATCTGCTCGATCTTCGCGATGATCATGCTTTCCCTCCCTAGTACGTGCTGCGATTGGCCTCATCGACGAAGGCCTGGATGTTCGCCGGGTCGCCAAAGAAGAAGTGGTCCGAGGGGCTGCAGATGTAGCCGCCGTTTGGGCAGGCCGCGTGGCACTCCCGGACCAGCCGGGCGGCTGTCTCGGGCGTGCCCTTCTCAAAACCCGCGTTCTGGTCGAACCCCCCGATGAAGAAGAGCCGGTCGCCCACGCGCCTATTGGCTTCTGCCAGGTCGGTGTCCGCGCCCATCGACGGCGGCGTCATCGTCTCCAAACCGTCGGTGCCGTTCTCGGCGACGATCTCCAGGAGCGGCATCAACCCACCGCAGAGGTGATAGACAACCTTGGTCCCGGCTTCGTGGAGCGCCGTGATCTGGATCTTGTCGTAGGGCAGACAGAACTCGCGATGCAGCTTGGGGCTGATCACGGTCGAGGAGCCCGCGCCCCCGCCCGTCTCGACGAGATCGAGCTCGATCTTGCCGGCGGCGCGGATCACAGAAAGCTTCTTCTCCAGGAGCGTTTCCATAACATGGTGCACCCACTGCGGATGGTCGAGGGCCGCAAAGATCGCCTTCTCGGTGCCGATGAGCGTGCAGAAGTCCTGCCACGGGCTGCCCTGCCCGAAGCCGAAGAACCCGCCACGCACGATGCCTCGGTCGCCGATCCGCTGTTTGACCTGCATGATGTTGCTCCAGTCCACGCCCACGGGCACCGGGATGTACTTCTCCCAGAGCGCGAAATCGCGCTCGTCCTTGATGACGTATTCGGTTGTCCAGGGCGTGAACTCGTTACGCTCGATGGTCTGGGACAGTGTCCCTTCAGGCGTCTGAATGACCTCTTGCTTGATCCCCGGGCCCACGTCCCTTATCGTCATCTGCCACTGCGCCAGCGCTTCGGCATCGTAGACGAAGCGTGGCCCATCGTAGATCACCCAGTCCATCCCCGGAAAGCGCTCGTAAGCACCGTACTGGTCGCATCCACCCAGGTAGGTATCAAGGTAGTAGTCCATCCAGCCGTGAACTTGGCAGGGAAGATGGTCGGGGGTGCCGTTATTGAGGACGGTGAGCAGTCGCTCGCGCGATGTCATCATGGGGCAGGTCTCCTGAAATCTAGCTCTGAACTACGCTCATGGCGATATCTGCCCACTCCCAGAGGCGCTGCGGCTGGTAGCGGACAGTGCTGATATCCTTAAGGATGAACTCGAGCGGCGTCGCGTGGCGCGCACATGCATCGCGGGTCTCAGCCAGATCGGTCCGGATCGCGTCCGCATGGAGCGTGTCGCCGGCGAGGTAGGCGGGGCTCGGCTTGCGGGAGAAGACGAAGTCTCGACCGATTCGCTCGGCGCCCCGCTCGACCTTGACCCAAGGGCTCATCGAGATCTTGCGCAGGTTGGGGATCTTCCGGACGATATCCAGCTTCGTATCGAGCGGCTCGCAGCAGCCGTAGTAGACAAGGCCGAACCGCTCGTACCACTTGACGGCGTAGTCCAGCTCGAATGCCTGGTGCATCGCTGGCGACACCGAGACGAAGATCTGCGCCATCCCCATCGTCCAGAGATCCTTTGCGCGCGGGCGCTCGGGATCGAAGCCCGACATAGGGAGCTCGTCGGTGTAAGCGCCCGTGCAATGGATCAGCGACTGCGGTTGGCCCAGAAGTCCCTGCGCCTCGAGTTGGTCGAGTAGTGACAGGTTCGCGTCGGTCACCCGGGCCATCAGCTTGTGGATGAAGTCCGGGCGGTCGACCAGGTCGACGAGCGAGGCCTCGACCCCGTGCCACTCCACGACGCGATCCCACGGAGCGAACCCTGGGTGCGCGCCCTGCATCCGCACGTCCAGGATCCCATCGAGGATCTCGTGCGCTCGGGCTTCGGCGCGGGCTGTGGCCTCGGCGTCCAGGCGGATCTCAGGCGTGCGTATTTTCTCGAGGTCTTCCTCTGTCTGCAGTTGGTCGATGTAGTAGTGCCCGACGACATCGTTTGCCGGATCCAGGACGGCCCGGTCCTCGATGGCATGGATGCCCAGATGCGCGCCGTCGATCTTCTTGGGGATCTCGATCCACGGATCGACGACCATGTCGCCCCGCATATGACGCCACTGATAGAGCGTGCGCCGCAGACGCGTCTCAAGTCCTTGGCAGAATGGGTCCTCGGTCCGAAGGGCAAGCTCGCCGTCCACGTCCATCTCGTGCCAGGGGATCTGGTCGATAAGAACCATCGGGCGAGCGGGGCGAAGGCCGTTGAGCGCCTTCCAGAGATTGATCGTCTCCTGCTGAACGGGCAGCGCCGCGATCTCGGCGACGCGCTGCCCGAGCTCTCTCAAGAGGCTCGTGTCGTTGTTGGTTGTAGCCATAGTGCCTCCCGGGCGGTCGAAGCGGACTTATACCAGGGTTTCTGCCTCAGATCCTGGTCTATTGTAGCCCAGATCGCCCAGGAAGCCGCGACGTCAGAGTTTACCCCGGATCGGGATCCAGACCGCGCACGATGCGCCCTCCGCATCCTGGGGCGGGTAGTACTCGAAGTCGGCGCCGCCAGGCGTGAACTCATAGGGTGAGGATGGCAACCACGTGTTGTACACATGGCCGTAGGTAGCTCCGATGGCTTCCATCGGGCACTCGAACACGGCATAGCGCGATGCTGGCACCTGGCGCACAGTGACACCCGGGAGCACGGGCGCATCGTCAGGCACAGCCATGCCTGCAAGGTAGTCGGGAACACCATCCCCGTGGTGCGGAAACCACACGCCGTAGTACGCACCATCCGTGCTCAGCGCGCGGATCGCCGCATCGTGCGGCAT
>JALOOJ010000319.1 GCA_025454475.1 Anaerolineae bacterium | reverse complement strand
GGCGCGATGAGCCTCGATCGCTGCGATTCCTCAGTGAGTGCTGTCCTTGTGGTAGGCAACCGTGCGACCACGGGCGGTGGTGTGTGGGCGACTGGTGGTAGTGCGACACTGTCGCGTAACTATGTTCTCACGAACAGCGCGGGCGCTTCTGCAGGTGCCGCGTGGCTAGGTGGGATATCTGGCGCTGACCTGGTGAACAACGTGGTGGCCGGGAATACCGTCGACGCACTGGGTGCCGGGATCGTGGTGTCGGGTGGGTCGGCGCGGCTGTTTCATTCGACGCTAGCGCTCAATAGCGGCGGCGATGGGAGCGGGCTGCTCGTGACAGGAGGCGGTTCGGTCTGGCTGACGAACACAATCGCCGTGAGCCATACGGTGGCGATCACGGCGGCGAGCGGTAGCTCGGCCGTGGCAGATGCCACTCTCTGGGGCGTCGGTAGTTGGGCCAATGGTGTCGACTTGGGTGGCGAGGCAGTCTCTGTAGGCCCCGATATACTGGGCATACCCGACTTCGTGGAGATTGCGGGCAAACCCTACCACATCGGGAGGCAGTCCGCCGCCCTGGATGCGGCGATCGACGCCGGGGTGGCTGAGGACATTGATGGCCACGTGCGCCCACTCGGGCACGGTGTCGACCTTGGGGCCGATGAAGCCGTCGTGATCTGGCTGCCCCTTATCCTGCGCAACGCTGTTCCGGCTGGAAGCGACTGACCGGTTGGCGGGCAGGTTCGGCGCATAGTCTCCCCAGTGGTGTATGGTCCCAGGCTCGTCGCAGGTGCGGCCGCGCCGGCACGACTCTGTGTTCAGTCGTCTACTCGTGGTGGTGGTCCAGTAGTGCACGCACTCGGCCTAGCGGGCCCAAGTGCCGATAGGGGCGTCCATCCAACTGGGGTTCTGCCAAAGGCCAATCCGCACGAAGTCACGTTCCACAAGTGGCACCACGACGTAGTCTGGCCTGGTCAGCTCAACAACCGAGAGTCTCCCGTAGAACGCCTGGGGACACAGGCTGAAGTGCACAAACCACGAAGTTGAGAAAGACTCGGCCAAGTAGGGAATCATCGCCTGACCAAACGAATCGTGGATGATCAAGGCTGTGGGAAGGTCGGCGGAAGCAACGTGATACGTCTGCACTCCGGAGTCACAGCCGAAGTCGACGGGAGCTTCTGCTACCGCCCGGGGCGCTCGCACCGCTAAGCGTACGACGTTCTCCTGGTGTTCAGGCGCCAGACCGACCATTCTGGTGAGATCGCCCGCCTGTACCCGTGTCGACCTGGACAGGTCGTGCGGCTGCAACATCGCCGATTCCACCCTCCTGTCACCGAGGGACCTGACAATCTCCTGGTAGGCGGCGAAGGCTCCCAGGTCGTTCCAGTGTGTATCGGTTCGAAGATATACCGGGATATCCGAGTCGAGAAACTCCGACAACCATCGCACGCTGATCGGGGATGGAAGCGCCTGGCTATAGCTGACGAGCAGCTCAGCGTCGTTGCTCTGGCCCAGCACGGGGACGGGGTTCGCGATGTGCTCGGCGTAGGCTGTTGTCTTGTTTGGGATGACGAAAGTGAAGAGCGCGCCTCCCTGCGACCTCACCAGATCGTTCATCCGAACCATCCCGGAGAGCGCAGCCTCGGGTGTGAATGTAGCCGCGTTCACTTTCTGCAGCGCATTGAGCTCCCATTCGTCGGCCAGAAACAGCCAGCCTCCTTCGCCCATGAGCACCGAGTCGCCCACGATTGGGTCGTGGAACACGTACGCACTCAGGAGACTGCGGACTCGGACGGCTGCCCTGCGTGCTGGGAAGGCCGCCAGAGCCAACTCCTCATACTGCGCCGGACTGGTATGACCTCGAACAGCCGTTGGCTGCGCCAACCTCGGCAGGCTGACGGAGGTCTGATCCTCGATCCCCAGGAGGCGGACCCATCCGTAGGACGTCAGGACAATCCCAAACGCGACGATGAGCAAGAAGGACGACCAACGCCCGGTCATGTCCGATTTCCTTGGACGCACGTGCGCATGGGGTGTCGTCTCAGCGACGGGTCGCGATCTTGGCATCAATGAGATCGATGAGGGCACCGACATTCGACAGACCCGCGACCTCGTGTTGCCGAAACTCGATGCCGAACCGGTCCTCTACGGCCATCAGCAACGTGACGTGGAACAAGGAGTCCCACCCGTTGATATCGTCGGCGGTCGTAGCCCTTGTAATCGTGAGTGCCGCGTCCTCGAAAACCTCCCTGAACAACTCGGCCAGCATCGTCTCAGTTGTCATCTCAGAACCTCCTGGTCCCTGCTATTCCTGAGCAAGCGTGGATGTGTCGCCAGGCGCTTCGCCTGCGTATTGTGCGCGCAGAATGCGCCGCATGATCTTGCCGCTTTGGTTCTTGGGTAGGTCATCCATCACGATGAAGTCCGAGGGCACTGCGATTGTTGATACCCGGTTGCTGACGAACACCCGGATCTTAACTTCCAGCTTCTTTGACCATGCGATTCCCTCTCGAAGCGACACGAAGGCGACCACCTTCTCGTACAGCTCAGGATCGGGCGCACCGATGACGGCGGCTTCGGTCACGTCGCCAGTCTCGATGAGGGCGCTCTCAACCTCAAACGGGCTGACGAGATGGCCTGCCGTGTTAATGACGTCGTCATTGCGCCCGATGTACCAGTAGTATCCGTCAGCATCGACGTACGCCAGATCGTGTGTGTCGTATAGGTCTCCCGTGAACCTGGCCGCATAGGTGTCAGGATGGTTGAGATACGTTCGGAACATTGAAGCCCACCCGGCCTTGAGCATCAGCCTTCCCGTCTCGTTAGGCGCGGCGACCGCGCCCGCCTCGGTGATGATGGCGGGCTCAACCCCTGAGACAGGCAGACCCATGGCCCCGATCTTCCACTGAGCCCCGGGCCGGTTCGCGATCATCACGCAGCCCGTCTCGGTCTGGAACCATGTGTCGTAGGTGTTGGTGTGGAAATGGTCAAGCGCCCAATGGATGACTTCGGGGTTGAGTGGCTCGCCCACGCTGTAAATCCGTTTGAGTGATGTCAGGTCGAACGAGTCAGGCGCCACATCAGCCTTGCGCATAAGCATCCGCAGCGCTGTTGGCGCTGTGTACCAGATCGTGACGCCTTGGTCCTGAAGGACCGTGTACCATGTTGCGGGGTCAAATCTTCCGGCGAAGTGGACCTGGGAAAGCCCAGCAGCCCACGGTGCAGTAATCCCGTAGGTTGTACCCGTGACCCACCCAGGGTCGGC
>JALOOJ010000318.1 GCA_025454475.1 Anaerolineae bacterium | reverse complement strand
GTCTGGTCCCACGCGCCGATTGTGATCGTGACAGGCGTGCCACCGGCATCGCCAGTGACTGCACCACTCACCGTGTCGGCCAGCACGTCGATCCCGCCGCCCACGCTCGGTAGTGTTACGGTGCTGACCTCGGCCCCGTTGATGTAGAGCGAGAGCGTCTCCCCGGGGCCGAAGGTGGGCCAGGTGCCTGCGGGTGACCATAGCCGGGTCAGGACGAACCCGACGTCATCGGCCACGTCCGCGCCATAGTCGCCGCTGGGCGTAGTCACGGTGAGAAGGTCGCCGGGTTCCAGGAAACCCCAGATCTGGCCTGTCCGCATGTCTACGACGAGGCCATCCTCGTCGGGCGAAGCCGTCAGCGCGTGGAATCCGCCGGAATCAGCCGTCTGGTTGGCCGACCGGGGCGGGATCCCCATCGCGCCCGAACCGACCGGGATATCCGAAGCGACTCTCGGCGCAACGCTGATGCCTGATGTGGTGGGCGCTTCGAAGTGGCCGGCGGGCGCGAGCCCGAGCGCGGCCATCGCGTCGCGAGCCGCGGCAGGCAGTGCGGCGCTGCGAACCGGCTGGTCCGACGTACCCGCATGAACAGCCGACACGATTCGGGTCGCGGGTGCACGGTTCGGGGGCGGGGAGACCGGGCCTGCCAGGGTCGCCGCCGGAGAACCCGCGACCTCCTGCGGGAGCGCCGCAGCGAAGACGGGCTCAACACCTGATGGGGATGCTACGGTCTCGGCGGTTCCGGCAGGTGCACCTTCGTGTCCCTGGGCGGCGATCAGCCAGGCGACACCTGCCACGAGGGCGATACCAATGACCAACGATCGAATGAGTGCAACGGTTCTACGGGCTCCCGGCTGTTGCTGCATTGTGAAGACCTCCTGGTCACTGTGGCGATGGCATCGATGGACCGCGAATGGGCTGAGATGATGGCGTGTTGAGGACTGGACCTCCTGGCTCAGATGGAACGCGGCACACGGGCAACCCATCGCGGGGCACGCGCAAGCGAACCCGTGGCAGGGCAGCAAAGCGCCGACGCGACGTCCGTCAAGGTGTATGTGAAGATGAGGTGCTCCGGGTGCGACGCAAGACCGCCAGGCTCGTTCCGGACACGACAGATGGTATCTCGTCTCACTCAAACAAAGCCAACCACCGTCCTCGATGCGGTGGCCCTGCATGATTAGTATACGGTTAGCCGCGGGTCGTGTCAATAGGACCTTTGGGGGGGGCGAAGCACCTCTCGCCGCGACGGCGGCGGCGCGGTCCGTTTGTGCTCTGGCGCGTGCAGTGTACCCTGTGACTGATCAGCAGTCACGATCCACTCACCGCCTACGAGGAGGCTTCATGGTAAAAATAACGTTTATGGGCGCGGGGAGCACCGTCTTCGCCAAGAATGTGCTGGGCGACAGTATGCTCAGCGAGCCGCTGCGCGATGCGCACATCGCGCTCTACGATATCGACGGTGATCGTCTGCGCGAGTCCAAGCTCATGCTGGATGTGCTCAACCGCAACACCAACGCCGACCGCGCCACGGTCACGGCGCACCTCGGCGTCGACGAACGCCGCACGGCGCTCGACGGCGCGAGCTACGTCGTCAACGCGATCCAGGTGGGTGGCTATGAGCCTTCCACGGTGATCGACTTCGAGGTACCAAAGCGCTTCGGTCTCGAGCAGACCATTGGCGATACGCTGGGCATCGGCGGCATCTTCCGCGGGCTGCGGACGATTCCTATCTGCCTTGACTTCGCCCGCGATATGGAGGACGTCTGCCCGGACGCGTGGTTCCTCAACTATGTGAACCCGATGGCGATGATCACGGGCGCGATGCTCCGCGGCTCCGGGATCAAGACGGTGGGGCTGTGCCATTCGGTCCAGGCGTGCGCGACGCATCTCCTCGGGCATCTGGGCATGCTCGACGACGTCAAGGCGCTGCAGTGGAAGATCGCGGGCATCAACCATCAGGGATGGCTGCTGGAGATCACCGATGGCGGCGTGGATCTCTATCCGGAGATCAAGCGCCGCGCCAAGGCGATGAACCAGGCGGCGCTCGATGGCACGGGCGAGAAGCACTGGGATATGGTGCGCTTCGCGCTGATGGACACCTTCGGCTACTACGTCACCGAGTCTTCCGAACACAGTGCCGAGTACATGCCCTACTGGATCAAGCGATTGGCCCCTGAGCTGATCGCGCAGTACAACATCCCGCTCGACGAGTACCCGCGGCGCTGCATCCGCCAGATCGCGGGTTGGAAGGAGCGCAGCAAGGAACTGGTTGAGAACCCGGCGCTAAGCCACGCCCGTACCCACGAGTACGGCTCGTACATCATGGAAGCCATAGAGAGCGATGTCCCGTTCCGCATCGGTGGCAACGTGATGAACACGGGGCTGATCACCAACCTGCCCGCCAAGGCCGTCGTCGAGGTCGCGTGTCTCGTCGACCGCAACGGCGTGCAGGGCACCTATGTGGGCGACCTCCCGGAGCAGCTCGCGGCGCTCAACCGCACGAACATCAACGTGCAGCTCCTGACGATCGAAGCGGCGTTCACACACAAGCGCGATACCGTCTACCACGCGGCGATGCTCGATCCGCACACGAGCTCGGAGCTGACACTCGATCAGATTAGGGCACTGTGCGACGCGTTGATCGAGGCGCACGGGATGGAGGGGATGTTTGCGTGACGCGTGACGGGTGATTCGGAGGGCGGCATTCCCTTCGCAAGGTTCTCGGACCCTGCGAAGGGCTCTGCGCCGCGAACGTCGTGCTGAAGTAGGGATCAGTGACCGGAGGTTGGCCCGCTCGGGTCGACCTCCGGTCAGTCTATGCCCTCTCGGAGGGCGTAAGGCTAATCGGTATCCCAAGTATAGAAGCAGACTCACCAGAAGTCCTCGTTGTCCTTACCGAGGACGTCTCGAAGATCGGCTTCATCCTCGTCCAAGTCCACGTAGTTAGTGTTGAGGGTCCACCAGCCGGGTACCTGGAAGAGGAACCCGTCGTCGTCGCAGTCCGCCTCTTCGAACTTGGTGACCGGCTTGAGGACGATGTGGACCGATGTTTCGGTAGTCATTGGGACGTAGCCGCACTCCTCATTATCGCGCCACTCGTGCACGATGCCGCTCGCTGTCGCCAGGAAGTAACCTTCGCAATAGTAGGGACCCTGATTGAAGCGAACGAAGGTCCCATTCCTGGCGCCGCCCGCCAGGACGGTGCCGGTCACAGTGACCAGATGCAGCACCACGGCAGCCAACATCAGCAGTCGCTTCTTCAAGTCGC
>JALOOJ010000137.1 GCA_025454475.1 Anaerolineae bacterium | reverse complement strand
TCCACCTCTCCATAGCGTATCCAGTCTTGGGCGGACCAGCTCGACACCAAGTGCCGGGGACTTTCGGAAAGTCCCCGGCACTTACCCGTGGACAATGGTCCATTACTCGAAAAGATGCTACACTCTCCCCAGAACGCAAATCCCGCCAGCGCCACCTTCGCGCCCATTCTCTGCTCTGGATTGCTAATGCTCTTTTCGCTTTCTCGCTCACGAGCATGCACGCCCAATATCACACTGCCCTGATCCGCCAAGCCCTGGAGGCCGACTTCAGCGAGGCCGCCCTCGCCGAGGTGATCGCCGCCAACCTCGGTCAGGACGCACTGCGCTATCAGCTCGGAAACAAGCCGCACTTTCACTGCGACAACAACAAGATCGCGGAATCGTTGTCATATGTGGAGGCGGAACACGCGGAGATTGTCATCGGCGCCGTCGTGGGTGACGGCACGAGGATGCGGACCGCACTGGGGCGTCTCTGCCACACCGTGCAGGACTTCTACGCCCACTCGAACTACGTCGATCTCTGGCTGGAGACGCAGAGGGGACGCCCCCGGCCCCCAGCCGAGTCCATCGACGGGCTCGCGCCGGACCTGCTGGCCCATCCCGATCTGCGGACCGGCACGTTTGTTATGGCGCGGGATCTGATCTACTATGTACCCCTGTTGGGCAGACTCGTCCGCAGGATCTATGTGCCGCCTGGTTCCCACGAGGCGATGAACCTCGACGGCCCCGAGCGCGGCTGGAGGTTCCGCTACGCCTACGTCGCCGCCTACCAGCGCACGTGCGCTGAGTACAGGCGGGCAGCAAAGGCGGTGATGGTGGCGGGGGGTGAGACGGCTTCACGGGCGCTTCGGGGAACGGAATAGCGAGGCGGACGCTGGCTCGCTACGCTTGGGCTACGAGATCGGCAAGCGTAGTCGGCCCTTCTGTGCGAGCCACCGGAGCTAACGGAGGCAGGCGCCCACCGTTCCAAGCAATGAGTCCGGCCTGTTCCAGCGCAGCCAGCCGCATCTCCAGGGACGCACGTACCGGGACAATGCGTCCAACGGCTTTACCGTGGCGAGTGATGACCACCGTTTCCCCCGCCTCAACTTGGTGCAAGTACGCGCTTAGATGGACCCTTAGGTCGCAAACGGTCGCCATGATCTCCACAGTCACCCTCTCACGGTCATCTGTAGGCACAGGTCAATCGCTGTCAGAAGTGGCCTCGTCGGCAGCCAATAACGCCTGTTGGACAAGTCCGTCGGCGATTCGAAAGCCGGCTCGCGTCTCGAGCTCAACAAGAGCCTTACGCAGCGAGGCGATCGTGCCCTCGCGCTTGGCGCGCAGCAAGATGCCTACCACGCCTGTGACAGTTAGGCCTAACGATGTCGCCACGAAGCAGATCAAGCAGGTCGATGATCGCCAGGTTGAGCAGCGGTGACGTATTACTGACGACGGGCATAGGACAGATCGTCCTCCAACTCGGATTGCCCATAGTGCCGTGGCACGCCGCGTTCGCCCAGAAGCTTTCCGAATTGGTAGTGATCCATCTGCGCCAGTTCGCGGGCTTTCCCAAATGAGAGGTAGTTGCGTTGATAGAGACTGACCGCTAGCTCTTTGAGCAGCTCCGGCTCCATCTGCTCTTCTGGCATGCGCAGCGCGGTCAATATCGACTCAGGTATTGAGAGTGCTAGTACCATGCTGTCCTGCATCTCGACCTGTCGCACATCATCAGTGCGACGCCAGCTTCCATCGCTCTCAGATGCTCATTCGATAGCATTACCCTCCAGTATACCGCACAAAGCAGCCTGTTGGCGCCCAAGTTGCCGTGACCTGCCCAGCATACAAAAAAGAGGGACGCCCGTAGGCGCCCCTCTTGAGTGATTGAGCAATATCTACTTGGCGTACTCGACCGAACGCGTCTCGCGGATCACGGTCACCTTGATCTGCCCCGGATACTCCATCGTCTCCTCGATCTTGCGCGCGACCTCACGCGAGAGCTTGAGCGACTCCAGGTCGTCGATCTCGCCGGGGCGAACGATGATGCGGATCTCGCGGCCCGCCTGGATGGCGTAAGACTCCTCGACGCCGTTGAAGGAGCGCGCGATGTCTTCGAGACCGCGGATGCGCTTGATGTAGTGCTCGAGGCTCTCCCGACGAGCGCCCGGGCGTGCACCCGAGATGGCGTCAGCCGCCTCCACCAGAATCGCCTCGAGCGATTGCTGCTCGGTCTCGTGATGGTGTGACTCGATGGTGTTGATCACGGCCTTGGGGACGCCGTACCGGCCCGCCAGCTCCGCGCCGATTGTGGCGTGGGTGCCCTCGACCTCGAAATCGACGGCCTTTCCAATGTCGTGCAGCAGGCCACCCATCCGCGCAACTTCCGCGTTACCGCCCACCTCGGCCGCCAGCAAACTGGACAACTTGGCCACTTCGACAGCGTGGGACAACTGGTTCTGGCCATAGCTGGTCCGGAAGTACAGCTTACCAAGCAGTTTCATAATCTCGGGGTGCAGGTTGGGCACCTCGGCGTCGTAGACTGCCTTCTCGGCCTGCTCACGCATCATGTGATCGACTTCGGCGGTGGCTTTCTCCAGCACCTTCTCGATCCGCGCCGGGTGAATACGCCCATCGGCGACCAGGTAATGCATGGCCCGAGCCGCGATCTCGCGACGAATCGGGTTGAAGGAAGAGATAGTGATCAGCTCGGGCGTGTCATCGACGATGACATCGACGGCAGCTTTCTGCTCGAAGACGCGGATGTTGCGCCCACCACGACCGATGATACGGCCCTTGAGCTCATCATTGGGGATCTCCAGCGTCTTCGTCGTTAGCTCAGCAACCTGTTCCGACGCAAGACGCTGAATCGACGTGGTGATGATGTCGCGTGCCCGTTCATCTGCCTCTTCGCGGGCTCGCATTTCCTCCTCGCGGATCACGCGAGCCATATCCTGCCGGGTATCCTGGGCCACCTGATCCAGAAGCACGCCCCGGGCCTCTTCCAACGTCAGTTCGGCGATCCTCTGCAACTCCTCGAGCCGCTGTTCCTCCACCTTCTGCAGGTCGTTGGTGCGCTTGTCGAGCGCGCTCTGTCGCTTGCTCAACTGCTGGTCACGCTGGTCGACACGCTCCTGCCGCTCGTCCAACTGCTCCCGGCGTTTCTGCAGCCGGTCCTCCTCACGCCGCAACTGCTGATTGCGCACCTCGAGCTCGGCCTCGACGGCCTGGCGGTTCTTGAGCGTCTCATCCCTGGCGTTAAGAACGATATCGCGCGCCTGTTTTTCAGCTTCCTCCAGCAAGCGGGTGCGCATCGACTCCAGATTGCCCAGCTCCGCCTGGAACCGACGTTGGCGGATGAAATAGCCTGCCGCCCCACCTGCCGCCAATCCGATGATTAGGGCAATGACACCTATCACAATTTCCATTCAGTCCTCCACGGTGTTGTCATCTGTCAGTTGTAGAAAATCCTGGGAAGCGAGTGTCTCCTGGATAAGCTCATACGAGAACCCGCGGCGAGCCAATCGCCCCACCAGACGCCGTCGCGCTTCCTCGGGCGGGAGGCTTCCCAGACGCCGGACCTGCTCCTCAGCCGCCAGGCGTACCGCGGCGGCCTCGTCATAGTCATCCAGCGCTTCGTCGATCGCCTCCGAGGCGATGCCCTTCTGTCCCATCTCGTACCGTAGCACCTGCCGCCCCCGAGGGCGGAAGCGCGCCCGGCTATCCCGCCAATAGCGGGCAAAAGCGCCGTCATCGATCAGGCCGACATCGACCAACCGGGCGACGACTACCTCGACGACGTCGTCCGGGACAGCCTTTTCAGCGAGATGCCGGCGCAACTCAGCTTCGCTTCGTGGGCGATAGGACAGATAGTCCAGAGCTCTACTATGCGCCAGCTCTACCCCATCGGCAGCTTTGAGCTCGAGGATTGCCTCATCTGAAAGCCAGGCGCCTACCTTCAGCGTCGCGGCGACGATCTCCGCGACCCCGAACGCGAACATCCCGTCAAGAAACACATTCAGCCGATCACTGGCGTGCTTCTGCGGCTCAAGAGCTGTGATCTTGCCTGCCATATCATCCTTCAGGAAACACAAAACGGCTATGGCACCAGCACCATAGCCGTTCATCACAAGGCACACCCTAAGGCTTAGACATGCCAAAGCTCCCAGGCCTTGAAGCCATAGCGAGCATTTGGCGCGACGCCAACCGACGCTAACCGTCAGTTATGTCACAGCCAGCCACACTCCGACAAGTCGAACCATGGGCGTTCCCACAGCTTGTGATTACACCAACAGCTACAGCACGAGCCACGCAGCTCAGTCCATTGTCCCAGCACAATGCAATCGACCGCGAACACGCACGCATCACAGCCCTCTGTACAGGGCCCTCAGCGGTCACATCGCGTACGCCGGGCCAACATCTAGAAAGCCTACGATCTACCTATTCTACACTAGTCCACTATAAAGAAAAGTGGCGCCCCTTCGCAAGGTCAGCCGTGACCTTGCCAGAATCACCGTCCTGGGTATAATGGCGTCGTTCAGCGCCATCCTAGCTCAATCGGCAGAGCAGACGCTTCGTAAGCGCCAGGTTCTGGGTTCAATTCCCAGGGATGGCTCACAAGCCCCGGACCGTCTCGGGGCTTTTTTTACATCAGAAGCTGGGAGATCAATGCGGATCAGGCGGATCTTGGACCAACTATGGCAACGGTTAGAAGGCCGGACACCGGCGCTCCTGGCCCTTATCCTGCTGGTGCTGACCCAGATCATCGCCCTGGCGCTGCCGCAGATCCCGGTCTCACCCCGCCAAAGCACGTCCTTCAACCGCTGGTTGGCCGAGCTCCGTCCACAGCTTGGGCCGGCAACGCGACCCCTGGCTTCGCTGGGACTGCTCACGATCCGCTCCTCCGCTCTTCTGAGGTTGGTTCTGGCATTTCTTGGCCTCATTGTCGCCGCGACCCTGGACCGGCTTCGCGAGAGCTGGCACACGCGTTCCTGGCGCAGCGGCCATACCGCCCGGCTGCTTGTCTGCATCGGCGGCGTTCTCATCATCGGAGGGTGGGCCGGGCAGATGCTGGGTGGTTGGCGCGAGCCCGAGGTTGTCGTTTGGCCCGACGACCAAATCGAGATCTTAGGTCGGGATCTGGTCATCGACCAACCCTCCGGCCCCATAGGTCTGTGGCCTGGCGGGTACGGGCGCTACGTGATGACGAGGGGCAACCGCCTCGGCCTCGAGGTCCAGGCCGCTGGCGCCGAGGGCGAGGCGCTTCCGCTGCTGCCGGCGGTAAACGAGGCGCCCGTGGACGCGCTGCGACTGACCTTCACCACGCAGGAGCCGGAGGCCTTCTTCGCGATTCCAAAGGCGGAGCTCGTCTTTCGGCTGAACCAGGTCGAGCAGGCCATCCAGGTGCAGGCCTATCGCAGTGCCAGTGGCGAGCTCCTGACGGAAACACTGCTGCAGGCCGGCGACGCGACCACAGTGCTGCAACTCGGCGCCGCCAGTGTGAGCATCACGCAGACACTTCTCCCCCGCTACGAGGTGATCTATAATCCGGGAGCAGGCTTCGAGGGTCTGGGGCTGGCACTGCTGGCCTTGGGCGTGATCTCCAGAACCGCCCATATTCCAGAGCAAGCGGGTGAACCTTCAGAGCCGGAAGGTGCGGGCCAGGCCGCGGACCATGCTTGACCAGGAGCGAGGCTGACGATGCCACGGATCACCATCGGGGTCGCAGGAGGCACCGGGTCGGGCAAAACGACCGTCGCGAACCGGATCCTGGATCGGGTAGGCGCCGAGCACATCGCCTATATTCCGCACGACGCCTACTACCGGAACATGAGCCACCTCTCGCAGGAGGAGCGCGCCAGGATCAACTTTGACCATCCCGACTCGTTGGAGACCTCGCTGCTGGTGGAGCACGTGAAGCAGTTGCGGCAGGGCACCGCGGTAGAGATACCAGTCTACGACTTCACGACCCATTCCCGTACCGTGCAGACGCTGCACGTTGAGCCCGCGCCTATCATCCTGGTGGAGGGGATCCTGATCTTCGTTGAGCCCGAGCTGCGGGCACAGCTCGACGTCAAGCTCTTCGTCGACACCGACGCCGATCTGCGCTTCATCCGCCGGCTGGGGCGGGACATCGACGAGCGTGGGAGGACGCTGGAGTCCGTGATCCAGCAGTACCTCAAGACCGTGCGTCCGATGCACCTCGAGTTCGTGGAACCGAGCAAGCGCTACGCTGACGTCATCATCCCCGAGGGCGGGTTCAATGAGGTCGCCATCGAGATGGTGGCGGCGCGGATACGGGGATTGCTGGGGGAGTAGAGGTGGCACTACAGGAGGAGAGAGTCCTGGTTCTGGAGCCTGGTCGGGCAGAGAAAAACTACTGGTCTGACCTGTGGCACTACCGAGAGCTCTTCCTGATTCTTGCCTGGCGCGACATCTCCGTGCGCTATAAGCAGACCATCATCGGAGTGGCCTGGGCCATTGTCCGCCCCTTCCTAACCATGGTCGTCTTCTCCGTGATCTTCGGCAGGCTGTCCAACCTTCCCAGCGATGGAGACGCGCCCTATCCCCTGCTCGTCTTTGCCGCGATGCTGCCTTGGTCCCTCTTTTCCTCCGCACTGGGGGAAGCCGCCAATAGCCTGATCGGCAACGAAAGACTGATCAGCAAGGTCTACTTTCCCCGGCTCATCATTCCCGCCGCCACGGTGGTCACGGCTTTCGTCGACTTCCTGATCAGCTTTGTCATCCTGCTTGCGTTGATGGTCTATTACTGGTATGCTCCTGGCTGGAACATGCTGCTATTGCCTCTATTCATCCTGCTGGCGTTGCTGGCTAGCCTGGGGCCGGGTCTCTGGATCACTGCGCTCAATGTGAAGTACCGCGATTTCCGCTATGTGATCCCGTTCGTCGTGCAGTTCGGCCTCTACGTCTCGCCCGTCGGCTTCAGCAGTGGCATCATCCCTGCCCGCTGGCGCCTGCTCTACAGCCTCAACCCGATGGTCGGCGTCATCGACGGCTTCCGCTGGTGCATTCTGGGCGGGGACAGCCTCATCTACTGGCCCGGCTTCGCGCTCAGTCTCGCTGTCGTCGCCTTCTTCCTCTGGCTGGGCATCAGCCGGTTCCGGAAGATGGAGAAGACCTTTGCGGATATGATCTAGATGCCTGATATCGTCATCAAAGCCGAGAATCTGGGCAAGAAATACACCATCGGTCACCAAGCCGCGGATGGCCGCTACCTGGCCCTGCGTGACGTCGTGATGCAGAACGCGCGCAGCCTCTGGCGTGTCACCAAGGACCTCGTGCGTGGCAAGCCCATCATCCTCGGTGACAACCTGGAGGAGGTCTGGGCGCTCAAGGACGTCAGTTTCGAGATCCGGCGTGGAGAAGCGGTCGGCATTATCGGGCGCAATGGCGCCGGCAAGTCGACGCTGCTGAAGGTCCTGAGTCGCATCACCGAGCCGAGCGTCGGGCGCGTGACGATCAAGGGCCGGGTGGCCAGTCTGCTGGAGGTGGGCACCGGCTTTCACCCCGAGCTAACCGGTCGCGAGAACATCTACCTCAACGGCGCCATCCTGGGGATGACCCGAGCCGAGATCAAACGCAAGTTCGACGAGATCGTGGCCTTTGCCGAGATCGAGAAGTTCCTGGACACCCCGGTGAAGCGCTTCTCAAGTGGCATGTACGTGCGCCTGGCGTTCGCCGTGGCCGCGCACCTGGAGCCGGAGATCCTGCTGGTGGACGAGGTGCTGGCGGTAGGGGATGGAGCATTCCAGAAGAAGTGCCTTGGGAAGATGGGAGATGTGGCACAGGAAGGACGCACGGTGCTATTCGTGAGCCACAATATGGCGGCGATCGAGTATCTCTGCGCCAGGACTGTCTTGCTAAATACAGGATCCATAGTTTCGGATAGCCCAACCAAAGATTCCATCGCCAGATATATGGCAACGAGCTTCGATCGTGGTAAGCAGGACTTGTCGGACTACTCAGCGCGCCAAGGCAGCGGTGAGATTCGCATAACTAGCTTCGCGCTGCGCGACGGCAATGACAATCCGGTTGCTATAGCACAATGCGGAGAGGCTTTGCGTATTGCGCTGGGCTTTGTTCGATTGCGTAACGAGCACAATCTTCGGATATATGTGAGCGTGTCCTGCCGAACGCTGATGGGGGCTCCGGTTTTCCTACTGCACAACAGGATGGCCGAAGTCGAATTTGACTGCATCCCTTCGAAAGGAGCGTTCATCTGCGACATCGGCAGCCTGAACCTGACGCCCAGTACTTACCTGCTTTCAGCCACGATCCTAGTAGGCACCGACTTTGTCGATATCCTTGAGGATGCTTTCCAGTTGGTCGTTGAGGGCGGAAACTACCTGGGCGGCGGTGAAGTGCCACCGCCTAGCTTTGGCCCTTGCGTGATGAAGGCAACATGGAGCCTGTCGGGTGATGACCTTGGTGTTACCGGTGACTAGATGGCCAGGCTCTAGCCCCATAAAAGGGCGGGTACGTGGTCGATGGTAGAGCACACGTGGCTATGGATACTTAAGTACATGATGCGCACATTGCGTGCCAGTGCCGGTGCTGAGTATCGGAATCTGGCTGCGTGGAGGCGATTTTGGAGAAGCTGGCAGCAGTACCGGATGCTTTCCCCTACAAATAGACGACCTTCCGCCAAGTATCTGTACCCTTGTATAGGTGACGATACAGCGGAAACCCCGATTGATCCGATCTATTTCTACCAGGATGCTTGGGCATTCGAGCGCATTGTCGAGCGGATTCCTCGGGCTCACATAGATGTAGGATCACACCATACGTTCGTAGCCCTGCTCTCCAAAGTAGTGCCGGTAACAATGGTGGATATCCGCCCTCTATCCCTTCCTCTGGAATCACTGCGATTTCATCAAGGCTCTCTTCTGAGATTGCCGTTCGCGGATGGTAGTGTGTCGTCACTCTCAAGCCTCTGCGTCGTCGAACACATAGGACTCGGGAGATATGGTGACCCGCTCGATCCGTACGGGACAGAGAAGGCGGTCGCGGAGCTTATACGCATTCTAGCGCCGGGAGGCAACCTGTATCTGTCATTACCGCTTGATGACGAGAACCGCACCTACTTCAACGCACACAGAGCCTTCAGTGAAGCATATGTCCTTGACCTGTTCGGGTCACTAGAGATCATACAGCAGCGCTATATCTACGGAACTAGTTTCCTAGAGGAAAAGACACCCGGATCGGGGTTCGGCACCGGCTGCTATCACTTGACGAAACGCTAGCAGGAAGGACTTCGTCATAGTGGGTCAAGCTAGCAAGGCGCCCAAACGGCCTAGTGATCTGGTAGCCCCTAGCTCAGGCACATCTGTAGTCTGGGAAGGTATGTGAACATGATCAAGCTGCACCCGATCCCGACTGTCAGCTTCAAATGCCCCTATGACAACATCGATCTGGAGCCAGTCGGTTGGTACATCCCGGGTATGCGCACGCTTGCCGATTTGAGATGCCCCGAATGTGGTCTCAGGTTCTATGGGGACCTGCCCGCGGGCCACGGTCTCTACTACCCTATGTTACTCGAACAGGCCACAGGTATTGTCCATGATAGGTACGGTATTGGCTGGTCTGCTGACTGGCTTCGTGATTCATACGCTCAGCGCGTAGATACACCTATGGAGTTAGTTGTCGAGGAATTCCGCCCATTGGGGCAGCCTGTGCTCCTGAACTGCATCGATACCCTATATGGTCATTGCCTACTGAAACTACTTAATGCCCAGTATTACCTTGACCATCGACCAGATCTCGACATTATCTTGCTTATCCCTCGTTGCCTACGCTGGATGGTGCCAGATGGTGTGGCTGCTGTCTGGACGGTCGATCTTCCACTCAGGCAGGGCATTGAGTGGAATGACTGGCTGGCAGATGAGATCAAGCGACGGATAGCACCACTGTCCCAATGTTGGCTGAGCATAGCGCTTTCACACCCGTACCCAGAGGACTATGATATCCAGAGGTTCTCTCGTGTGCCTCCGTTTCCAATCAATGAGTGGGACAGGCATCAGGAGCGACCGACGATCACGTTCATCTGGCGCGAGGACCGTGTGTGGCCCAGCGACACAGGCTACAGCTATGTTCATAGAATCGTGCGAAAGCTAACATGCCGTGTTGGTCTTCGCCGGCGACCGACCAACAAGCAAAGACGGCAAGTGGTTGCACTGGCTCAGACCCTACGTAGCACTTACCCAGGAATTGACTTCGCTGTTGTCGGTCAAGGCCATAGAGGGCGTTTCCCTACATGGATAACGGACCTGCGATCCGTCGAGATCGACAAGAGCCTTGAGAAGTCTTGGTGCGAGCGATATGCGAAGAGCCACATCGTCATCGGAGTACACGGCTCGAACATGCTGTTGCCATCCGCTCACGCGGGTGCTACCGTAGAATTGGTCCCCCAAGAGCGCTGGGGGAATCTAGTCCAGGATATTCTGCTTGAGCCTCTCGATCCACGTGAGGCCCTCTTGCGTTACAGGTTTCTGCCGATTGGCGCCTCAGCAGCGACCGTCGGTGCTGTCACAATCGACCTACTGCGTCACCTATCCGATGGCCTACGTTATTTCAAGCGGCCATGGTGCCAGCACGAAACATTGGGGCAGGACCGGCTGCCGTTCCTCCAATGGGTTAATCGAGAACGGGAATCGACCGAGGATCCTGCGACGAACTCTAGCAGGAACACAGTATGACAGATTGGCATAGGGCGACTCCAGTGGTCTTCATCATTTTCAACCGCCCCTCAACCACGGCGCGAGTGTTCGAGGCAATCCGCCAGGCGGCGCCGGCGCAGCTGTTGGTCATTGCCGATGGTCCTCGCCTGAGCAGTCCGGATGACGTCGAGAAGTGCACAGCCGCGCGCTCTATCATCGAGCAGGTTGACTGGGAATGCGAAGTGCGACTCAACTATGCCGAGGCTAACTTGGGATGCAAGCGCCGAGTCTCCACGGGACTGGATTGGGTCTTCAGCCTGGTGGAGGAAGCGATCATCCTCGAGGACGACTGTTTACCTCACCCAAGCTTCTTTCGGTTTTGCATGGAGCTACTACAGCGATACCAAGACGATGAGAGAATTATGTCCATCTCTGGAGATAACTTCCTTTTCGGGCATCAGACTGATCGACCGACGCGCGGCAGAGTCGTGGACACGGATTCTCGGGGCCACCTATCGTGGAGAGATTGACACATGGGACTATGCCTGGACATTTGCGTGCTGGGTCCAAAGTGGGCTGGCGGTAATACCCAATACGAACCTTGTCAGTAACATTGGGTTCGGGACTGATGCTACTCATACCACTCAGGGTAACGACAGGCGGGCGAATATTGAGGCACACCAGATTCACTTTCCCTTAAGCCATCCACCGTTCGTTCTACAAGACACCAAAGCCGATCGCAGGTTTCAGCATGACTTCATAGATACTCCCACAATTCCTGAGAGAGTCATACGGAAGGTCAAGGCGTGTCTAGATAAGCGATAACCCCAACGCGGCTCCGAAGCGCAGATGGCCGAACGTGATATCTGGCTATCTGGACCGGGAGCGAGGACGATTCGCTGACTGCGGGCGACCTCACTGACTTGGTGCGACACATCGATCAGGATCCCTGGCAACATCAGAACTTATGATCAAGCTATGACATGCAAAATCTGCGAGGCACCGCTGTCGCGCCTTGGGACGGCACAGATCCTGGGAAAGTACAAGGTGGAGTACTTCAAATGCCCCCACTGCGGATTCGTGCAGACTGAAGACCCCTACTGGTTGAACGAAGCTTATTCATCAGCGATCACGAGCAGTGATCTCGGGCTGGTTAGCAGGAATCTGGCCGCCGCAAGTATCTCCGGTTCTGTCATCTCAACCCTGTTCAACCCAGAAGCTTGCTTCCTAGACTACGGCGGCGGCAGTGGGCTCTATGTCCGGTTGATGAGAGATCGCGGGTTCGACTTCTACTACTGGGACAAGTTCGCCCAACCGGTCTTTGCTAAGGATTTTGCGGCCAACATCGATTCTGGGCACCAGTATGAGTTACTTACCGCATTCGAGGTGTTCGAGCACTTGGTGGACCCTCTCAACAGCATCAGCCAAATGCTCGAGTTGTCACACAGTGTCTTGTTTTCGACTACGTTGGTGCCTTCGACCAGTCCTGGCCCACAGGACTGGTGGTACTATGGTACTGAGCATGGGCAGCATGTCGGCCTCTTTACGCACCAAGCCCTGGCACACATAGCCCAGAGATTCGGGCTCTATCTCTACAGTGCGGGGCAGTCGCTTCATTTGCTAACAAAAAGGCGCACGTCACAACGTACGTTCGCTATGGTCTCTCACCATCGGGTCGCAACGCTGGTCAATCTGCTGCTGAGAAGAAAGTCACTCCTGGCTGGCGATTATCTGAGAGTTGTGGGCCGCCCGCTACGCTAAAGCTATGCGCATCCTCTATTTCATCCCGAGATACTACCCTGCTATAGGCGGCGCCGGCATCTGGGCCCGAGAGCTTCTGATGCGGGTAGCCCGCAAGCACAACGTTGCCGTAGTGACCCAATGGCGTGAGGACACGCACAACTATCTAGAAGCAACGACGACTCTTGCTCCCCCGACACCGTATGACGATACTGACAGCGGTATACCGGTCCACGTGATCGCCCCTCGGCCACCGTACCGACAATGGCTAGGTGCCCTTAGTCGTGTCTATGCCCGATGCCGCTCCACTAGACCCCTCTTCTACGCTCTCTACCGCCAGGCATTACTCCCTCAGGTAGCTGCGTGCCTGGTGGGCTGTGATCTCATCCACGCCATCCATATCGGCCTGGTCTATTCCACCGAGATCGCGCTTGCTGCGGCACGGGCCAAGGACTTACCCTTCGTCTTCACGCCTTTTCCTCATCAGGGTGGCTGGGAAGGCCGACGTTTCCGCAGGCTCTACAGCTCATCCGATGCCTTGATCGCTATGACACACACGGAAAAGGAATGGCTGGCCAACCGCGGAGCAGATCCGGAGCGAGTGTATGTGTGTGGGGGCGGGCCGATGCTGGCAGAGACCGGCAGTGGCGTCCGGTTCCGGGAGCGCTTTGACCTCACCGGCCCCATCGTGCTGTTTGTTGGGCAGCGACTCAAGCACAAAGGGTACTCGGAACTCATTGCGGCGATGCCCACCGTCTGGACGCAGCATCCGGACGCGCGGCTCGTCTTCATCGGACCTATGACACCGGAAGCGCAGCCGATCTTTGCGGAAGCAATCAGAGACTCACGTGTGATAGACCTCGGGACAGTCGACATCCAGACAAAGACCGACGCTCTCGACGCCTGCACGATGCTGTGCGTGCCATCCACGCAGGAAAGCCTTGGGCTTGTGTACATCGAGGCTTGGGCTCACAACAAGCCGGTCATCGCAGGTGATACTGATGTGACGCGAGAGGTGATAGACGTTGGCGAAGATGGTCTGTTGGTGCCCCAAACCTCCTCGGACGTTGCACGCGCAATCCTCCAACTGCTGAACTGTCCACATCGGGCTGCGCAAATGGGACAACGCGGCCGATCGAAACTTGAGCACAAGTACAGCTGGGGGCGGCTTTCGGAGCGCATGATCGACATATACTCAACCGCGATCAGCGCTAACAGTCACAGAAGCCCTTAGATCCGCAGAATGCAACCAGATGACCTCAGCTAACGGAGATGCGCTGTGCGCCTCCTGTTCTTGAACCACAACTACGCACACGCCGGGACCTACTACCGTGCAATGCCTATGGCCCAGCAGCTCAGCCGGCGCGGGCACGAGGTAACGCTTTTTACGGTCTCGCGCGACCACCCACTCCGCACGATCTGGACCCTGAACGGTGACGTAAGAGTATGCAGGACGCCCAACCTCGCAGTTGGTGGAACAGGAGAAGGCTACGGCCTGCTGGACATTCCGATGCGATGCATACACGCGCTGTGGCATCGCTACGACATCGTCCACATGTTCGACCATAAGCCCAATGCCACATTCCCCGGTCTACCGGCACGCTTACGTGGCGCACGACTTGTCGCGGATTGGGGCGATTGGTGGGGAGGGCCGGGCGGCATCAATGATGTGCCCAAGCGCAGAATCCCGACCATCGGGAGGTTTGAGTCGTGGTGGGAGGAACGGTCGAAGCTCTGGGCGGATGGTGTGGTCACAATCAGCTCCATGCTGCAGAGACGTGCAATCGACCTCGGATGCAAACCGGAACGCGTGGCCTGGATCCCCACTGGAGCGCCCACGGACCGAATCCAGCCGCTCCACGTGGCTGTCGCGCGAGAACAACTCGGGATTCCCCTGCACCGCCGAATTGTCGGTTTCATTGGCATGGGGCAGGGGGATCTTGCGATTGTGCTGCGGGCCCTGCAAGAGCTACCGAATGTCTGGCTAATGATCATCGGCAAGAAGCGACCCGAGACCCAGCGCCTGGCAGACGCGTATGGCGTGACCGACAGACTATGGCAGACGGACTTCGTGCCAGACGACCAAGTCGGGCTGTACCTTGCCTGCGCGGACGTGATGTGCTTGCCAATGGAAGATCGTGCAGCCAATAGAGGCAGATTTCCCAACAAGGTGCTCGACTACCTCGCCGCAGGGCGAGCGGTGGTTGCGAGCCCCGTTGGTGACATCGAGAGGCTGCTGGCGCGTCACAAGGTGGGCCTACTCGCCAGCGAAGCGACGTTCGCCAGCGCTATTCAGAGCCTGTTGTCCTCGCCAAGCCTGAGGGCAGAACTCGGTGAGAACGCACGGCGCTTAGCTGAGACGGACTATGCATGGCCTCACCTAGTTGACCGGCTGGAACAGTTCTACCAGGTCACCCTCGATGAGTTCTAAGACCTTACCCGCTGTGCCCCGATTTGCGATCATCAGCGCCGACATCCGTCGCGATCTGATCGCTCCGCTGCGCTACTTCAGGCGGCTGGAGATCACCCATTTCTATCGTCGCGCGCCCTATCAGGATCTCGTCGCAGAGGATTGGAATGCGGATCTGGTGTGTTACGATTCCCCCCAACAGCTCTATCGGCTTATTCGACAAGCCCACCCAGACGTAGTTCAGGCCGGAGAGCCATTCGGCATGCGGCCCCTGCCTTATCTCTACAGCGTCTACCTGGCCGCCAGAAGCCGCAACCTGCCGCTGGTTGTACCCACACTAGAGAATCGCCCCCTAAAGGTGAAATACGGTCCAGCGCTTGCCGAGGCGCTGAAGATCTTGCTCCGTCCGGTGTTTGCGTATGCCAGCCTGATCATCTATCTCAACCAAGGTGCTCTGGCGAACATTCGGATGGTCGGTAACTATGAAGCGAAGGCGCAGCATCTGATGTACGGTACGTGGGGAGTTGACCCGGAAGAGTTCGCCCCCGGGCCCAAACGGGCAGCACCCGCCGTGAAACGGATCCTCTTCGTGGGACGGCTTGCTCAGGAGAAGGGCGTCTTTGATCTGCTGACCGCCTTCGGAAAGGTGCACAGCGCCTTTCCGGCGGTTCAGCTGACACTGATCGGCGACGGCCCTGACCGTGGGGAGGCCGAGGCGAAAGCCGCCTCAGCCCCGTGGGGCAGCTCCGTCCGGCTCCTGGGAACGGTCAAGAACCGCGACGTGCCCGCACATTTCCGCGATGCCGATATCTTCGTCGCACCGTCGATCACAACGCCCAGATGGGAGGAGCAGGTCGGCATGACGAATATCCAGGCTATGGCCTGTGGTGTGCCCGTGGTCTCGACAAAGAGCGGCGCCATCCCGGAGTACGTGCCGGATGGTGTAGCCGGCATCCTGGTACCGGAGCGTGATCCGGAGGCACTGGCGCAGGCACTCCTGCGCCTTCTCCGAGATGATGAGCTGCGAGACACGCTGGGCCAACAGGCTCGTACCTACACCTTGCAGCACTACAATGCGGAGGAAAGCGTGCGAAGAGCTGAGGCAGCCATCCTGGAGCATTGCCTGGGCCAATGAGAGACTCAATCGACACTCAGTCCATGCCGTGTCGCACGGTCGATGTACATCTTGCGACAACTGAACTGGGCGCGACGCGGCCTCAGCGTGGCGAGGCACTGAGGTAGGGGACACTATGAGCAGGCTACCGCAGGCGAATCAGGGAGATTCCGTCAGATGAGCGTTCTCGACCTTGGCTGTGGACAACGCAAACTGCCTGGCTCCGTGGGGATTGACCTCAGTGAGAACTCAGACGCTGATGTTATCCATGATCTCAATCATTTCCCCTATCCCTTCGCGGACAACCGTTTTGATGTCGTCCATTGTGATGGCATTCTGGAACACCTCGACGATATCGTGCGTGTTATGGAGGAAATCCATCGAATTGCCAAACCCGGCGCTCGTGTCGAGATTGTCGCGCCATACTTTACCAGCGTGGATGCTTATACGGACCCTACCCACAAACGGTTCTTCGCGATGCGTAGTTTCGACTATTTCACGGGCGATTTCCCTGAATATGGCTTCTACAGCCGATCACGTTTCCGCCGCATCAAAGTTGAGGTTAGCTTCTGGCAGATCCCGCGCCTCAAAGGTCTCCGCATCCAACACCTGGTGGGAGCGCATTGGCTTGCCCGCTGGTTCCCATCGATCTATGAGCGGTTCTTCGCTTACCTTCTACCGGCGCAGTTGATACGCTATGAACTGGAGGTCATCAAGCCGGATGCGTCAGCGCAGATCTTGCCCCAGGAATAGCCGCAGCAGCGTTGTTTCCCTGCTGCTGTATCCGGGTTGTGGGTCAGAGGGGCTATGAACTGATGCGCATCGCCCTTGACACCCAATCCACGCTGGGCAACAGAACCGGTATCGGTCTCTACACGACCAACCTCTGGAACTCAACTTGGGCCGCGCCCGCGAGCTGCGCACCGACCAGCGGCTGTGGTGGCAACAGATCGCCCTGCCCCGTCGCGTCCGCGCCGCAAGGACGAACATACTCCACGTGCCCGGCTTTGACGCGCCGCGCTGGAAGCCCTGTCCTGTCGTCCTGACCGTGCACGACCTCATCGGAATGCTCTTTCCGCAAAACCTCCCGCCGGTCGCCCGCTTCTATTGGAGCCGGTGGCTGCCGCTGAGCGTACGCTGGGCTGATCGCATCATCGCCGACTCCGAACACACTCGCCATGACATCTGCCGGCTGATGGGCATTCCTCACGACCGGATCGCGGTGATTCCTCTTGGCGTCGGGCCGGAGTTTCATCCGATAGATGATCCCAGGCTCCTTGACTCCACCAGAACCCAATATGGCCTTCCCGACCGCTTTATACTGTACCTGGGAACCCTCGAACCACGAAAGGGCATCGACACACTCATCCGCAGCTACGGGCAGATGGCATCGGATGTTGAACACGACCTCGTTGTCGCGGGCAAACGCGGCTGGTATACAGAGCCGCTCTTTGCACTCGTGCGCGAACTGGAACTCGAGGGGCGCGTCCACTTCGCCGGATACGTCCCTGATGCTCTGCTGCCGGCACTACTCAGCCTGGCTGACCTCTTCGTCTTCCCATCGCGATACGAAGGGTTCGGCCTCCCTCCGCTGGAGGCTATGGCCTGTGGCACCCCTGTGATCACATCAAATGCCAGTAGTCTGCCTGAGGTGGTTGGAGGCGCCGGCATGATGGTACCACCTGACGACGTCCCTGCCCTATCTGCTGCACTATCCCAGGCGCTGGAAAGCTGTTCTCTGCGGGATGAACTGATCAACAAAGGGTTGGCCCGCGCCAGTCAGTTCACCTGGGAAGCAACAGCCCAGCGTACGCTCGAAGTCTATCAGGACCTGATCGCGTGAACATCGTCATCGATGTCTCACCTGCCGTCTACCACCGCGCCGGCATAGGCCGTTTCGCGTATGAACTGGCCAAAACACTTGCGACCGAAGCGCCTGAGCATCGTTACACGGCCTTCTACAACCAACCACCCGGAGCTACGCCCTCATTCGATCCAGGTCTTGACATATTGCCTCGCCGTTCTGTCCCTTGGGCTGACAAACCGTGGCGGCTCCGCGTACTACTGGCTCACTACGTTCGTCGCGGCCAGGATGCCCTCGTGGGTGATGCGGACGTCTTCCACGCGACCGACCACCTATTGCCATACCTCCACGACGCCGCAAATGTCTTCTCACTACACGATCTGACCTTCCTGACGACGGAAACCCACACTACCCTGAACGGGCTCTTCCTGCGACTCTCCATGCGTCGTTTCCTGGAGCGCGCAGACGCGATCGTCGTCCCATCCGAGGCCACAAAGACCGATGCATTGCGATATTTCCGGCTTCCAGAAGCCAAGCTGCACGTGGTCCCCTATGGGGTAGACCAGCGGTTCTTTCAGGTCGAATCAGATGCTGTCCGAAGCGCACTCCAGAAATACTCTCTGCCCGATACGTTCATCCTATCAGTGGGGACGATCGAGCCGCGCAAGAACCTATCCCGCCTGTTGGACGCTTACCTGCTGCTGCGTGCGCAAGGAATCGCCATGCCTCTCGTCCTCGTCGGCAGAAAGGGCTGGCGCTCGCAGGAATTCCTGAAGCGGCTCGAGGCCGCACAGTTGGGGCAGGATGTGCAGCTTCTCGGGTTTGTGGATGATTTCGACCTACCCGCGCTCTATGCTGCGGCAACGGTATTCGTCTATCCATCTCTCTATGAGGGCTTCGGGTTTCCGGTGCTTGAGGCCATGGCATCCGGCACCCCTGTTGTGTGCAGTAACGCGGCCTCGCTCCCGGAGGTCGTCGGCCAGGCAGGACTCCTGGTGTCACCCTATGACTCTGATGAGCTGTCCACGGCCATGTTGGCTGTCATCTCCAAGTCGGATCTACGCGCAGCTCTGAAAGAAGCCGGGCACCAGCAGGCACAGCAGTTCAACTGGTCGGCAACTGCGCGCGCAACCTTGGGAGTTTATGCCTGCGTTAGCAGACGGTAGACATCGTTGCCCATGTCCACACACCACGCTCATCTTCTGCGGGAACGGGAATCTGCGCCATCCAAGTCGGGATACCCGCTCATCATCTGCGTGGCCCTCACGGCAGCCTGCCTCCTCGCCTTTTGGATCTCAATCCCACTGCCGCGCATCGATAATCAGCTCGTGGGCTCAGACGGTATCTACTACTTCGCCTATCTCCCTTCGTTCTGGCTTGATGGTGATCTGGACTTCTGTGATGAGTACGCTTACTTCCTTCCCGACCAGCATCTCGGTGCGTGCGATCCTGTCATGCCCTCAGCCAACAAATTCGGTATCGGCACTGCAGTCCTATGGTCTCCATTCTATCTGCTGGCACACGCAGTAGCCCTCGGGCTCAATGCAGCCGGCGCCAACATCTCGACCGAAGGATACGGCTACCTCTATCAGAGCATCACGCTTTCAGGAAGTATCCTCTACGGCGGACTGGCTATGTGGCTGTGCTTCCTGCTTGCCGAACGCGTCACATCCACAGCACAGGCCCTGGTCGCAGCAGTCCTGATCACGTTTGGCGGCAGCATGGTCTACTACATGACCGCCGAGCCCTCGATGTCACACACGGTGTCGGCGTTCCTGAGCAGCCTGTTCTTCCTAGTCTGGCACCAGAAGCGCGGACATGAGACGATGGCCAGTGCAGCGATCTACGGGCTGCTCGCCGGTCTGATGGCTCTGGTCCGCCCCCAGGATGGCGTGTTCCTGGTTCTGCCCTTCATCGCGCGAGTGCCGACCGTCCTGGCAAGCTTGGGGAAGCCAGGGCACCCTCGCGTATGGAGGGCGTGGTTGCGTGACTGTGCGATTGCGGCCCTCGTTGCCAGTCTTGTTTTCGCCCCTCAGATGCTCGTCTGGCTGCACTTCTATGGTTCGCCCTTCACAAGCGGGTACCGGTTCTATGGGGAAAGTTTCAACTGGTTGGCCCCTCGGATCGGCGCCGTCCTCTTCTCTGCACAGCGTGGTCTTCTCACGTGGCATCCGGTCATCGCGCTTGCGTTGGCCGGCCTCTGGATAGGTCGGAGACATAATCGATCGCTGAACGCAGTTGCCCTCCTCGGCATCGTGGCACAGCTATACCTCATCGCCAGCTGGCACAGTTGGGCACAGGGCGACGCCTTCGGAGGACGCATGGCCATCGTGTGCCTGCCCCTTCTCGCGCTTGGCCTGGCACAGCTGATCGAGTGGGCGGTTGAGCGCGTACGCCGAACTATGGTATATTCGCTGGGTGGTGTGATCCTAGTACTCAACCTGCTGCTATTCATCGAGTATCGTTTCAGCCTGGTGAACCGCCCCGCGCCAACGACTTGGCACGACTTGACGCTAGGACGTGTCGCTTTCTTGGTTGACGTGCTCACAGCAGGCATTGGGAAATGAGGCGAGCAGCAGTGATGACAACGCGCGTCATCGTACCCACCTACAACGAGAGAGAAAACCTCGAGTCGCTCGTGGCGCGGCTCCTTGCCCTGCCCGTCGCGGTAGGCGTGATCGTCGTCGACGACGGTTCGCCCGACGGCACCGGCGAGATCGCCGACCGGCTGGCGGCGGAGCACCCGGGGCGCATCCACGTGATCCACCGCGCGGGGAAGCTGGGCCTCGGGACCGCCTACGTCGCGGGGTTTCATCACGCTATCGCCGAGAGCGCCGACTTCGCGATCACGATGGACGCGGATTTCTCCCACCCGCCGGAGAAGATCCCCGAGCTGCTCGCCAAGGCCGAAACAGGCTACGACCTGGTGATCGGCAGCCGCTATGTGCCCGGCGGCAAGGCCGTCGAATGCACGCTCCCCCGTCAGGTGCTAAGTTGGGGCGCTAACACTTTCGCTCGGGTTCTCCTGGACCTCAAGGCCCACGACACGACCGCCGGCTTCCGCTGCTACCGGCGTGAAGTTCTGGAGTCCATCGCGCTCGATCAGATCTTCTCCAGCGGTTACTCCTTCCTGATGGAGATGCTCTATCTCGTGCAGCGCGCGGGCTGGCGCGTCGGTGAGGTTCCTATCGTCTTCCACAACCGCCAGCAGGGCGTCTCCAAGATCTCACGCAACGAGGTCTACAAAGCGCTCTACACGGTCCTGCGCCTGTCCAAGCGGCGCCTGGTCACAGCGATCTCCCCATCACGCCGCGCCGGATGAGCCACCTCAAGCCGGTCGGGGCTGCCGCGACCGTTCCCGGGACCCCCTGCAGCCTCTGCGGCGCCGATGATGCCGTGGAGGTGCTCCCCTCGACGCTGGACAAGGCGGAACGCGGCGAGTGGTCGGCGTATGCCTGCACCAGTGGAGGCTATGGGCGTCACGGTCCCATCGTGCGCTGCCGGCAGTGTGGCCTCGTCTATGCTGCGCCCCGGCCCGCTCACGATGAGGTGTTGGATATCTACACTGCGGTCCAGGACCCGCTCTACGTCGCCGAGCGCGCGGGCAGGATTCTGACCTTCGAGAACCACCTCAAGCCGATGGAGCGTTTCACCGGCCCGGCC
>JALOOJ010000016.1 GCA_025454475.1 Anaerolineae bacterium | reverse complement strand
GTCACGCGCCGGGAGTTTGACCAGCAGACGAAGATCCCCACCCCGCTCGTGACGCGCGAGAGCAAGGCCATCTCCAAGGCCTTTATGGCATGGCGCAAGGCGCGGGAAGCCGATAGCTTCCCCGCGTTCGAGCCACATCTGCAGGAACTGGTCGAGATCCAGATCGAAAAGGCCGGCTACTTGGGCTACGCGGATCACCCGTATGACGCTCTGCTCGGGCAGTTCGAGACCGGCACGACCACGGCCCAGGTTGAGTCGCTCTTCTGCGACCTCAAGACAGGTCTGGTCCCGCTCGTGAGGGAGATCGCGGCCCAGCCGGAGGTAGACGACAGTTTTCTAGGGAAGCCCTACGATGCTCAGAAACAGTGGGACTTCACGCTGCTCCTGCTGCGCGGCATTGGATACGACTTCAAGCGCGGTCGTCAGGACAAAGCTCCCCATCCCTTCACTACGGAGTTCGGCAACTCGGACGTGCGTGTGACCACACGCATCCATGAGACGATGCCGCAGTCAGCGATCTTCAGCAGCGTTCATGAGGGGGGCCATGCGCTCTACGAGCTGGGCAGTCCCGACAAGTACGAGCGCACGATGCTGGCGGGCGGCGCGACCCTTGGTCTTCACGAGTCTCAGTCTCGCATGTGGGAGAACCAGGTCGCGCGCAGCCTACCCTTCTGGCGCCACTACTACCCCATCTTGCAGGCGTTCTTCCCAGCGCAGCTTGGTGACATCTCCATTGCCACGTTCCATCGCGCCATCAATAAGGTCGAGCCCAGCCTGATCCGCGTCGAGGCCGACGAGGTCACCTACAACCTCCATATCTTCGTGCGCTTCGAGTTGGAGAAGTCGCTCCTCACCGGCGAGCTCAAGGTGTCCGATGTTCCGGAGGCCTGGAACGCCCGGTACGAGGAATATCTGGGGATCGCGCCGCCCAACAACGCGGACGGCTGCCTGCAGGATGTTCACTGGTCCCACGGCATACTCGGCTACTTCCCAACCTACACGCTGGGCAACCTGATGTCGGCCCAGATGTATGCACGGGCACTTCAGGAGATCCCCGGCCTCGAGGACGGCTACGCTCAGGGCGAGTTCGCACCGCTCTTGCGCTGGCTGCGTGAGCGCATCCACAGACACGGCAGCAAGTTCACCGCGCCCGAGCTGATGCAGCGGGAGTTCGGCATGCAGATCAGCGCACAGCCTCTGTTGGCCTACCTCCGGGACAAGTACGCAGCGCTGTACGGGCTGTAAGGCGGCTCTGCCTCACGCCCCTTATCCATTGGGAGTGGGTTACCAGGATGAACGAGCACATCCTCAGTTGGCTACTGCAGGAAGACAACCCTGGCGTACGCATGCGCACCCTGACCAGCTTGGTCCAGTTGCAGAGAGACCACGAGACGGTCAGACAGGCACGTTGCCTTGTGCTGGATTCACTCCCTGCCGCGCGTGACCTATCGTGGATGGACCGAAAGGGCCAGGTGCTTGTATACAACTTGACAGCGCTGGCCGAATCAGGGCTGTCCTATGAGGACGTTTCCATAGAGGCTGTCGCAAGCATACTCCTGTCGCAGCCATTCGACGCGAACTGCGGCGATCTGATGGCGCTACGTGCGATGGTAATGCTTGGATATGGGCGTGACCCACGCGTTGAGAGACGTCTTGAGCATCTGAGAGATGCTCAGCGCACGGATGGCGCATGGCTCTGCGTCCACCGTGTCGAGAAGATGAACAGAGAGCCAAAGAGCTGCATAAGGGCCGCTATGCATGGGCTGCTGCTGGCTGGGGAGCTTAGGAAACAGGGCCTGTGTCTCGAAGGAAGCCGGCAGTTGGTCGACTACTTTCTGAGGCGGCGGCTGTTCTACAGAACGGATGACCCGGCCAAGTTGGTATTGCCCGACCATCCCGGCAAGAGGATGGTTGACAACTTCTTCCCCTCCGAGTACTTCCGCGTTGGACTACCTTTGCTGCTCGATTCCCTGGCAGCGATGGGGGTCGGGCAGTCACCGGACCTCCGCGAGGCGTGGATGCTCCTGGAGGAGAAAAAGGACGAGCACGGCAGGATTCGCCTCGAAGGAACCCTACCCGCAAACAAGTCATATTTGGCGCGAGAGAGAGTCGGACAACCCAGCAAGTGGGGAACACTCTACGCTTACCTTGCATGGAATAGCAAGAGCCAAGGCAGTGCCGCATCGCTGCCGCGAGGTACCGCGGCATAGCCTCTCGCGACACACCGATCGTCAACAGGTAAGGCGTGAGCTAGGCCCACCCGAAAGGTCCCCCCCAGCGAATCCTCCTTGGGCTCAGCTCCGGGAGGATTCTCGTGTCTCTGGGGTACAATCCATACTTGCCCGTGCCACCTGGCCTGGCTACACTTATGTGACGTCCCAAGGAGGACCGATGAAAGCGCTCGAACAAGCAAACGACATCTTTGACCAACTCGTCACGTGGCGCCGCGACTTCCATCTTCATCCCGAGCTGGGGCTGGAGACATTCCGCACCGCCGGGATTGTCGCAGGCGTTCTGCGTGAGCTGGGCTACACCGTTCAGGAAGGCGTCGCCAGGAGTGGCGTCATCGGCCTGATGGAGAACGGTGAGGGTCCGGTTATTATGAGCCGGGTGGATATGGACGCCCTCCCCATTCTCGAGGAGAACCTCACTTCCTATGCCTCAAAGATCCCGGGGCGTATGCACGCCTGCGGTCACGACGCCCACACCGCTATCGGCCTCGGCATCGCAATGATCATGGCGCAACACCGAGACACATGGCAAGGCACGCTGAAGCTCATCTTCCAGCCAGGAGAGGAAGGCCAAAACGGGGCAGAGATTATGGTGCAGGAGGGCGCGCTCGACAATCCCCGACCTCAGGTCGCGTTGGCACTCCACATCTGGAATCATATGCCATTTGGCAAAATCAGCGCCGCGCCGGGGCCGGTGATGGCAGCGGCGGAAGCGTTCAAGGTCACTGTCAGCGGAAGGGGTGGACACGGCGCGCTCCCGGAGAAGACCATCGATGCCGTCATCATAGCAGCGCTGATGGTCACGAACCTTCAGACCATCATCAGCCGGAATATCGGCGCCCTGGAGACAGCCGTGTTGACCATAGGCTCCATTCAGAGCGGCGACGCCTTCAACGTGATTCCGGAAACTGCGGAGCTTCGGGGCACAATCCGCACCTACGATCCCCTGGTTCGCGCCAGGGTCTTGGACCGTCTTCAGGCCATCGTTCACGGCACCGCCGAGATGATGGGCGCTACGGCTGACCTGCAGATGATGCCCGTGACCCCTGCGTTGGTCAACGACCGATCGGTCACTGCTCTGGTGCAGGATGTGGCGAGAGACCTCTTCGGGTCTGAATCCCTGGACACCTCGGAGCGCACGATGGGAAGTGAGGACGCCGCCTTCTTTCTGCAGGAGGTACCCGGATGTTACGTCTTCGTGGCCTCGGGCCCTGAGGACTTTGGAACCCGTCCGCACCACAGTCCCCGCTTCGACATCGATGAACGTGTGTTGGCTAACGGCGTCGGCCTGATCGTCGAGACGCTACATCGCCTGATGCCGGTCAGGGCGGCCTGAGCGCACGATGCCACAACAAGGCCCATTGCGCTGGCTCGATGGCGAGGGGTGGCTCGTTCTCCTTGGAGGGGGGGACTGGCACCGTGGCGAGACGGACCAGGTCGATGCGCTAGCCCTCAGTGTGGCGAACCTCGACCGCCCTATGATCGTTCTGACTGCGGAGGGCAGTGCCGCCGGCGCCGACCGCATCCTTGAGCACTACACATCGCTCGGGGGCCCCGGTGGTGAGGCCTTCAGTCTGGCAACGATGACCCGCGACCAGCTCCAGGCAGAGGAGTTCAGGCTGTTGCTCCAGGAGGCGGGCATTCTCTATCTCGGCGGCGCGAACCCGTTACCCCTGGTTAACAACCTGGTCAACACCGAGGCGCTCATCACGATTGTGGAGGGCTTTAGCACGCTTCAGGGGCTTACCTTGATCGGCTCAGTCGCCGGTGCAGCGGCGTTAGGACGATGGATCTTCACTCCACAACCGCCCTATCACCAGGCTTTGGGGCTGGGCTTCGCAATGAACGCCGTGATCGCCCCTCATTTCGCTGGGACCGAGAACTCCCCCATCCTGCGTGCCCTACCCCATATCGATGAGAACCTGCTCGGACTGGGAATTCCCGATGGAGTCGCGCTGGCCCTCGGGCCACTGGGTCAGGTGGAGACGTGGGGCGAGGGGCAGGTCACCGCAGTCATCAGTGCCAGAGGGGCTGCTGACGTCGACCTCGACTCGGAAAGCTGATTGCGTCAGCCGTCTAGGAGTGTGAAAATGCTAGGATCCGATCCAACCGTTGTTGTGCGCGTGGGGGGTGAGGGAGGCGAGGGTACCATCACGCTGGGGGATCTCTTCACCCGCATTGCCGCGCGGGCGGGCCTGGAGATCTACAGCTTCCAGACCTATCCTGCCGAGATCCGGGGCGGACAAGTGATGTACCAGACGCGCCTGGGCCTCCGGCGCGTGATGACCGAGGGTGACGAGGCCGATGTTCTGGTGGCGATGAACCAACAGGCCTGGGCCGAGGAGCACGAGGATCTGTGCGCCGAAGCGGTCATCATTCACGAGGCAACCGTCAACATCCCCTCGGATCAGCACGTGCACTACCCGATCCCTGCCGAGAAGACGACCCAGGCGCTGGATTGGCCGATGGGCAAGAATTTCGTCTTCCTGGGCGCGTTGACGTGGTTGTTTCGCTTCGACTCTGACATGGCTGAAGGACTGATTCGGCAGCGGATGAGACGCCATGCCGAATCCGTGGAGAAGAACCTTGAAGCGTTCCGCCGCGGCTATCGCTACGCGCGGGACACCTATCCCGAGCCTTTCCCCTTTGCCTTCCCGCTGCTCGACACGATGCACGAAGAACGCATCCTGCTGTCGGGGGCCGACGCGATGGCCCTCGGCGCCCTTGCCGGTGGCTGCAAGTTTTACGCGGGTTATCCCATCACGCCGGCAACCCCGGTGATGGAATCGCTCGCGCGCTATCTACCTCAGTTCGGCGGCACGTTGGTGCAGGTCGAGGACGAGATTGCGGCGATCAATATGGCGATTGGGGCCGCCTACGTCGGGCAGCTCGCGATGACCGCGACCTCGGGACCGGGCCTATCGCTGATGGTCGAGGGCCTCGGCCTGGCGAGTATGGCCGAAATCCCCTTGGTATTGGTAAACGTTCAGCGCGCAGGCCCATCCACAGGACTGCCGACCAAGACCTCGCAGGGCGATCTCTTTCTGGCGCTCTACGGCGGCCATGGCGATGCCCCACGCTTTGTCCTGGCGCCGGACTCAGTCAAAGACTGCTACTTCCAGATGGCCTATGCCTTTAGCCTTTCGGAGCGCTTCCAGATGCCCGTGATCGTTCTGTCGGACCAGGCAATGGCTGCGCGTCAGGAGACGACGCCACTGCCAGGCGACCCGTGGAGCGGCCCGCTCCGGCGGCTGACGCCCACCACGGATCAGCTAGCCGGGGACTATCAACGCTATGCCCATACGGCGGATGGCATCTCACCGATGACCCATCCCGGCATGCCCGGGGGCATGTACTTGGCTGAGAGCCTCGAACACGATGTGTATGGCCATCCGGACCAGACGCCCGACAATCACCAACGGATGATGCAGAAACGCGCCAACAAGGTCGAGACTGCGCGGCGCATGCTGGCCGATTGGTCGATGACGTCGCGGCGCTGGGGCGATCGCGGGGCGCCCTTCGGTATCGTCGGCTGGGGCAGCACCCGGGGCGCCGTCCGCGAGGCTATGGGTCACATCCACACCCTGGGCATTCCCATCGAGGCCATCTATCCACACACCCTCTTGCCGATGCCCGATCAGGCAATGAGCGATTTCCTCGCGACCAAGCGTGCGATCCTGGTGCCTGAGCTTAACTTCTCAGGTCAATTCGGGCGGATGATCGAACACCGCTACTACCGGCAGCTCGACGAGCGGGGCGTCCACATCTATCAACACAAGAAAGAGCAAGGGATCCCCTTCAAGGTGCGCGAGATCTACGACGCCACCATCGACATGATCGATCAGGAGCGTCGCCTGTGGACGAAGGAGCATGGGGAGCTAGCCAGGATCTTTGACGCTGTGCGCGAGGCGCACAGTGCAGCCAACGGCGACGGTTGTGACGGAGGATGTGATGCCTGACGAACCCAGGGCGAGTGATTACAAGAGTGACGTCAAGCCGATCTGGTGTCCGGGCTGCGGTGACTACGCGGTCCTTGCCGCCCTGATGCGTGCCTTCGCCCATCTGCGCCTGGCCAAGGAGAATATCACCGTCGCCTCCGGGATCGGCTGTTCGAGCCGCTTTCCGACGTTCCTGGATACGTATGGCATCCATGGGATACATGGACGTGTCCTACCTTTGGCCACCGGCATCAAGCTGGGCCGGCCGGAGACCACGGTCATCGCGGTAGGTGGCGACGGCGATGGCTTCAGCATCGGCGGCGGGCACATTCCGCACGCCGCGCGGCGCAACGTCGACCTCACGTACATCGTGATGGACAACAACATCTATGGGATGACTAAGGGGCAGCCCTCCCCCACCAGCCCTGAGGGCATCGTCAACAAGGCCGCACCCTACGGCGCTCAAGAGGGTCCGCTCAACCCGATCCTGCTGGCGCTGAGCTACGACGTCTCCTTTGTTGCTCGCTGTTATTCGGGCAAGATCAAGGAGCTGACCGACGTACTGATCGAGGCGCTGAAGCATCCGGGATTCTCACTGATCCAGGTTCTGAGCCCCTGTGTGACCTACTACAACACTTACGATCACTATCGGGAGATCACCCAGCCGCTCCCTTCGTCCCACGATCCCACGGACCGTCTCGCGGCGATAGCCCTCGCGCTTCAGACCGAGACACAGTACCTCGGCATCTTCTACCGTGATTCCAGCCGCCCAAGCTATGGCGAGCGGTTTGACGCTGTTCGAGCGAAGGCGCCTCAGACGACGCTTGCCGCCATCTTCGAGGGCCTCAAGCGCTAGGATGGTCACTGCACGCCCCACGGTCCGCCTGGTCGCCTCCGCGCGTACGGCGAACTGTCTTGTTCGCCTCCCCCTCGGACCGCGGGCATCCTTGCCCGCTCCGGCATGAGCAAGACACGCCCCACGTTCCGCCTGATCGCCTCCGCGCGTACGGCGAACTGTCTTGTTCGCCTCCCCCTCGGACCGCGGGCATCCTTGCCCGCTCCGGCATGAGCAGTACGCGCCCCACGTTCCGCCTGATCGCCAGCGACATCGACGGCACGCTCCTTGACCCTGACGGCGTGCTCACGGAACGGACCCGTCGCACACTCCGGCAGCTTCCGGCGCTGGGCGTCGCATTCGCCTTCGTCACCGGGCTCAACCCCTGGGTGGTCCAACGCTGGGTCCAAGAAATCGGCGAATGGACGCACGCGGTCTGCCTCAACGGGATCTTCACGCTCGAATCCGGTCACCCGGTGCCGGGACGTCTGGTCAACCCTCTTGTCGCTCGCGAGGCTGCGACGCTAATGCTCGATCACGGCTACGTGCCGCTAGTCTATGGTGAGGACCAGATCTCGCGCTACCTCCCATGGCATCCGGAAGGCCTCGAGCCGCTGCAGGCCCTGATCGCCGAGCGCCCCTACCAACCCTACGTGCCTGTCGCTTCGCTGGAGGACCTCTTCAGCGTTCGCCCCGCTACCGTGTCGGTCTGTGAGACGCAGGCACGAGGCGCCGCCCTCAGCTCACTGCTTATGGTCGCACTGGGAGATCGAGCCTACGTCGTGCACCAACCCAGCAGCCCCGCCTGGGGGACTCGCACCTGGGTGGAGGTCAACCATCCCGACGCGAGAAAGGACTTGGGGCTGCTCGCGCTGGCGCACAAGCTGGGAATCGAGGCTGATGAGGTACTCTACTTCGGAGACAGCCTCAACGATCTCCCAGTCTTCGAGGTGTTTCGCCATACCGTGGCGGTCGAGAACGCACGCCCTGAGGTCAGGAGGCTTGCCTGGCGCACGACCTCGTCCAACGCGGATGATGGTGTAGCCCGCTTTCTCGCCGCCTGGTTCGATCTGGAACTGACCTGATCGGGTGCCCTTGCCGTAGTGAGCCGTTGCCGCCCGACAAAACGAACGCGCCAGGAAGCATATGCCCCTGGCGCGTCTGCCGGCATAGACGGTGTGTCAGCTCCCGCGCAGCCGGGCTCCAAGTTCCTTCTCAACGGTCTTGATGATCCGCGCCCGCACCTTGACAACATCGCGGTCCGACAGCGAGCGATCGGGCGCCTGGTAGCTCAGGCCGAACGCCAGGCTCTTCTTGCCGGGGCCTGCCTGTTCGCCGCGGTAGACATCGAACAGCACGACCTCCGTCACCAACGGTCTGCCGGCAGCCTCGATGGCTCGCTTCACCTCCACGGCAGGTGTCGCCTCATCGACGACCAGCGCCAGATCCTCGTGGACCGGCGCGTGCGGCGAGAGCCGCCCAATCTGCTTCTCGGCATCCGCCACATCCGCCGCATCCAGGAGCACCTCCAGATCCCACTCCAGCGCCAGCACCGGCTGCTCGGGTAGGTCGAAGTTGTCGCGGACACGCGGATGCAGCTCACCCAACACGCCCAGGGCACGGTTCCCAATGGAGACTACCGCACAGCGCCCAGGGTGGAACGAGGGATGGGTCTTCCCCTCCGAAGGCCGGGCCCACTGAACCTTCGCGGTCAGTCCTAGCCGGTCAAGCATCACATCAACGACGCCCTTCAGATCGAAGTAATCCAGCTTCTCGCGGGTCGCGGCTCCGGTCTGCCACCAGAGGGGATCCCGCACACCCGTCATCAACATACCCACGTGGCGCGGTTCGGCGACACCGGTCTGCCCCGTCGACGCATCGGGCGCGTCCACATGGGTATAGATCCGGCCGATCTCAAAGATCGCGATACGATCCAGATAGCGCAGATTGGCCCAGGCCGTACGCAGCGTCCCCGAAAGCAGCGTGCGCCGCATCTGCGATCGCTCGGGAGCCAATGGGTTCTGCAAGACCACACACTCACCGGGCAGTTCCAGCGCCTTATCCGGCTCCGATCGAAGCCGTGTTTCGTCCACCGGATCGATGAGCGAATAGGTGATCACCTCGTCCAACCCCAGCCCCATGAGCAGGTCACGAAGGTGCTCCTCGGCCTCCAGGGCATGGTTGCGGCGCAGTGGCGGCAACTCCTCGTCGATCAGCGTGCCCGGGAATCTGTCGTAGCCCCACACCCGAGCAATCTCCTCGACAAGATCCACCGGCAGTCCGACGTCCAGCCGATAAGAGGGCACGGTCACCGTCCACGTCGCCCCATCATCGACCACCTCGAAGGCTAATGCGCTCAGGATGCGTGCCTGGTCAGGCAGCGGGATCTCGATCCCCAGAATCCGGTTCGCCAACGTGGGATCATAGGCGATCGCTCGGCGCTCGGGCTTCCCTGGATAAAGATCGGCGATCACCGGATCGACCGACCCATGGGCCAGATCGCGCATCAGCTCCGCGGCACGGGCAGCCGCCGGTAGCGTCAGATCCGGATCAACCCGTTTCCCGAACCGCGTCGAAGCCTCCGTTGTGAGCTTGAGCATCTGTCCGGTGCGGCGGATGTTGAGAAAGTTGAAGTTAGCTGCCTCAAGGAGCACAGCCCGGGTATCATCACCGATCTCGCTGTCGAGACCGCCCATCACCCCGGCAATGCCCACCGCCCCCTGCCCGTCGGTGATCAACAGCATCTGGTCATCAAACACCCGCATCTCGCCATCGAGCGTTGCCATCCGCTCACCCTCAGCAGCAGGACGCACGACGATCGCCGGCTGTGTGGTCCCGGGCCTCGGACGGACCTCCGCATAGTCGAAGGCGTGGAGCGGTTGTCCCAGCTCAAGCATCACGTAGTTGGTGATGTCGACGACATTGTTGATCGGACGCACCCCGGCCCGTTGCAGCCGCAACTGCATCCAGAGGGGTGAGGGCTTGATCTCCACGTCGCGGATCAGCGTTGCCGTATACCGTGGGCAGAGCGAAGGATCAGCGATCGCCAGATCCACGAAGTTGGCTCCTGACGCCACCTTGAGCCCCACAGCTTCAGCTACCGCCAGCGGATCACGCTTGAGCGGACGATTACACAGCGCCGAGACCTCGCGTGCGATACCGTAGATCGACTGCAGGTGCCCAAAGGGTCCCTTGATCTCGAAGTCGAGCACGTAGTCGCCAAGGATCCCCACCAGTGGAACACCCACAGGCGTGTCATCGGACAGGTAGATGATATCGCCAGCTGCCTCGGATAGCCCAAGCTCCTTCTCCGAGCACACCATAGCCCGCGATGGCTCGCCCCGGATCTGCGTCTTCTTGAGCCGTGACTTGACCCAGCCCTCGGCGTGGCCATCGTAGAGCTCCGCGCCTTCCCAGGCGAACGCTACTTTGAGGTCCAACCCCGTCTCGCCCTTGCGTGCATACAGACTCGGGGCGCCGGTCACAGCGATTTCGTGCTCCGGCCCGCCATAGTCCACCTCGACCAGCACCAGTCGATCCGCATTCGGGTGCGGACGCACAGCGAGTACCGCCGCCGACATCACGCGCTCCGGGTCCCACGGCAGTTCGGCACCAGCATGGCCGATGATCTCGATGGATTCCACCTCCAAACCGGCCAGAGTCAGACGCTGCCGCAGCGCCCCGATCTCGAGGTCCGCCACATTGACGTAATCGTTAAGCCATGACAGGGGTATCTTCATCAGAACCTCCTCAAAAACCGCAGGTCATTCCCATAGAACAGGCGAATGTCTTCGACACTGTATCGCAGCATCGCGGGTCGCTCGACTCCGGGCCCAAACGCGAAGCCGCTCCAGACATCGGGATCGTAGCCGCCGTTCGCGAGCACGACGGGATGCACCATGCCTGCACCGGCCAGCTCCAGCCACCCCGTGTATTTGCAGACAGCGCACCCGGCGCCGTGACAGAAGATGCACGCGGCGTCGAGTTCGACACTCGGCTCCGTAAACGGGAAGTAGGAACTCCGAACACGTACCGCTTTATCAGGCCCATAGAATAACCGCGCAAACTGTGTCAGTGTGCCGATGAGGTCAGTCATCGTGATGCCCTTGCCAACGGCGAGCCCCTCGAGCTGGTAGAACTGGTGTTCGGACCTGACCGTGATCTGCTCGTAGCGATAGCACTTTCCCGGCAGGATCACGCGGATCGGCTCAGGACACCGCTCACGCATCGCCCGCATTTGGCCTGGTGAGGTATGCGTCCGCAACAACCGACGATCGCCCGATTCCTCTCCAGTATCCTTCACCCAGAACGTATCCCACATATCCCGTGCCGGGTGATACTCAGGGATATTGAGCAAATCGAAGTTGTAGGCCTCCAGCTCCACATCCGGCGCCTCGTAGACCTCGAAGCCCATCTTGCCGAAGATCGCGTATAACTCGCGAAGCGCCTGCGTTGTGAGATGTAGGTGACCGGGTATGACCGGTCGCCCAGGCAGCGTCACATCAATAGCCTCCGCGGACAACTGCGTCGCGAGCTCCGTGCGCTTGATCTCCTCCGCTCGGGCCTCAAAGGCCTGCCCCAATAGCCGCTTGATCTCATTGACCCGTTGCCCGTAGGCCGGTCGGTCCTCCTGTGGCAGCTGACCCACCAGCCGCGCCCGCTGGGTGATCTCGCCCTTGCGGCCCAGGTACCGGTCTTCCCAGGACTCCAGCGCCGCCGTCGTGCGGGCGTCTGCCAGTTCGGCCAGCGCCTGCTCACGGATCTGCTCCAACTCGTCGAATGAACTCATACCCCACCTCCTACAAGCTACGACTTCCCGACGACCACGCCATCGTGCAACCATCACAACGCACAACCCAACGAAACTGCGGCAAACAAAAACGCCCTCATCCCTGCCGGGACGAGAGCGTGACTCCCGTGGTACCACCCTGCTTGCCCTGCCTGTCCGCAGCCTCTCAGGCAGCGGTCGCAAAGCCACTCACCCACAGCCAATTCGGCGATGGGATTGCTCCAGTAACGCTGAGCGTGCGGAGCCATCTACTGAGCCCTTGCAGAGGGCCGTTCAACGGTCGGCTCGGGGGCGAACTTCACCGGGGTTTCCCTGGGTGTGACTCTCAGTCTACGGTCACACGTCCCTGTCAGGTGCTGCCCGTTTACTTTTCCCCGTCGCTGCCTTTTGCATCTGAACGTTTGAACGTTTCGACGTCCAAACGAATAGTTTTATTATCGCTTGATGGACCGAAATGTCAAGCTCAGATGCCGAGTGCCTCTCTGGCTTCCTGCTCCATCATATCGGGCTTCCAAAGCTCCTTGCCCATCACCACCTCGACGGGCTTATCCGTCATCTCGGAGGCGCGATCTCTGACCTGGTTCATCATGAACGAGGCCATCGGACACATCGGCGAGGTCAGAATCATCGTGATCCGCACCCCATCTCCCTCTGTGTCAATGTCGCGGATCATGCCCAACGAGACAACATCCAGCCCGATCTCGAAATCAATCACATCGCGCAGACCTTTGCGGATCTCACCTGCATCACCCTGCATGGAACCCTCCTCAGCAGATCACTTGTCCAGATTATACCAGATCACGGACACCGGACAATAAAACAACTACAGATCTACAATTTAGCGGCCGGTCATCACCTCTACACCGTTCTCGGTGACGCGCACCGTATGCTCCCACTGCGCCGAGAGCGAGCCATCCGTCGTCACCGCGGTCCAGCCATCCTCCAGTACTGTCGCGTGGTAACCTCCGATGTTTATCATCGGTTCAATCGTGAAGACCATGTTGGGGACCAAGGTCACGCCGGCGCCAGGTTCCCCATAGTGAGGCACGTCAGGCGCCTCGTGGAAGGACACGCCTGTACCATGGCCCACAAACGCCCGCACGACCGAGTACCCAGATCCTTCTGCCAACTGCTGGATCGCGTAGCCGATATCACCAACGGTGTTACCCGGCCTGACTTGCTCAATGCCAACCGCCAGGCATTGGCGCGTCACCTCGACCAGACGACGCGCGGCCTCGGAGACGTTCCCTACGAGGTACATCCGGCTTGAGTCTCCGTAGTAGCCACCCAGAATCGACGTAACATCGATGTTGATGATGTCGCCCTCTTTCAGCACGCGGTCCTGAGACGGGATACCGTGGCAGATCACCTCGTTGATCGAGGTGCAGACGCTCTTGGGATACCCGCGGTAGTTCAGTGGCGCCGGCACCGCACCGGCGGCGATCGTCATCTCGTGCACCCATGTGTTGATGTGCTCCGTCGTGATCCCCGGCAGGATGCGCCCGTCCAAGCTGTCCAGGATGTCGCGGGTCAGATGGCATGCTTTCCGAATGCCCTCGATCTGGTCTGGGGTCTTGATGATCACCTGGCGATCTCCGCGAGACACAAACCGCCGGCGAGAGCGAGGACTGGCTAAGTCCTGCCTCATGTGGCAGTGCTTGTACTTCTTTCCGCTCCCACACCAACACGGGTCATTGCGCGACAGAATATCCACGCCCGTCTACCTTTCCCGACCCTGCAGAGCCCACTCCGCTTCTCGCTTTTCCGCCTTTTCGCTCATTCGGTTTCTCCCTCCCTCGCTTCCCAGAATGCCGCCCGGAAGTCAGTGAACCTGCCCGCGACGACGGCAGCGCGTACATCGCTCATGAGCGACAACATCGTGTGCAGATTGTGGATCGTCAGGAGTGTCGCGCCCAGGATCTCCTTCGCCACGAAGAGGTGCCGGATATAGGCCCGGCTGAACCCACGGCACGCGTAGCACTCGCAGGCCTCGTTTATGGGTGCAGGGTCGTCAGCAAACCGGGCGTTACGCATATTGTACTTCCCTGTGCGCAGTAGCGCTTGCCCATTCCGGGCCACGCGCGTAGGCAGTACGCAGTCGAAGATGTCGATCCCCCGCGCCACCCCCTCTACCAGGTCCTCAGGCGTGCCGACGCCCATAAGGTAGCGCGGCTTGTCCTCGGGCAGAGCCGGCGTCGTGGCGTCCAACGTCGCAAGCATCTCGGCCTTGCTCTCGCCGACGGAGAGGCCGCCGATCGCATACCCCGGGAAGCCCAGGGCGACCAGCGCCTCTGCGCTCGCCTGCCGCAAGTCAGGGAAGATGCCGCCCTGCACGATCCCAAACAACGCCTGATCCGGGCGGCTGTGCACGGCCCTGCAGCGCTCGGCCCACGCATGGGTACGCGGCAAGGCCTGGCGCTTCAGATAACCGTAGTCGTCAGGCGCGGAGCACTCATCGAGCACCATAGCGATATCCGCACCCAAGTTCTGCTCGATCTCCATCACCTTTTCGGGTGTGAAGCGATGCGTACGACCATCAATGTGCGACCGAAAGGTCACGCCATCGTCATCGATCTTCCGCAGCGATTGCTTCCCATCGCCGCCGGCGAGGCTGAAGACCTGGAAACCACCGGAGTCCGTCAGCATCGGGCCATCCCATCCCATAAAACGATGTACGCCCCCCAACGCCGCGATCAGCGCATCGCCGGGTCGCAGATACAGATGATACGTATTTGCCAGCACGAGCGAAGTGCCAGTCTCCTGCAATTGGCGCGGCGTGACCGCCTTGACGGTGGCCTGCGTCCCGACCGGCGCGTACACAGGTGTGGGCAACGGCCCGTGCGCCGTGTGAAACACACCGGCGCGCGCCAATCCCTCTCTTGCCACCAGATCAAACGCGAAGAGCGACGCCACGCGACAACTCCTTGGCTACCCGTTCAGACGACCACGGGCTATGATACCACAAAGGGGGCCTAGGCGCCTCCGTACCCCCGTCATGCTTGACTTTCGCGCGCAACCTGCCTATAATGCGTATAAGTCAGTGTGCGGTACCTATCGCACACGCGAAAGCGTTGAGCGGGACGAGTACCCGGCGGACTGCGACAGAAAGTGGGGGTCATCGGCTGAGAGCCCCCTCTGCAGAAGCCCGGCGAAAACCACCCGCGAGTGGGAGCTGGAAAGAGCACCGAGTATAGCTCCCCGGGTTCGCCCGTTAGCGCGACCAGAGTGCCTGTCGTGCCCCGGTGGACACGCAGGAACTTGGGTGGAACCACGTGGCGCCCCACGTCCCAAGCGGACTGGGGCGCTTGCTATTGAGAGGAGGAAGACGATGGAACAGGGTAATCCAGAAGCATATCACGAGAGCAAGCTGTATCGCGTCCGGCACTCAGCCGCGCACATGATGGCGGCCGCGGTGCTGGAGAAGTTCCCGGAGGCCAAGATCGCGATCGGGCCCCCGATTGAGAGCGGCTTCTACTATGACTTCGATCTGCCGCGCCCGCTCGTCCAGGAGGATCTGGATGCGATCGAGGCGCGGATGAAGGAGCTCATCGACGAGGACCGCGACTTTGTCTACGAGGAGATCGCGCCAGAGGCTGCCATGGAGCTCTTTGCAGACCAGCCCTACAAGCTTGAGCTGATCCAGGACATCCTGCAACGCGGCACCGATGAGTATGGCGAGAAATCCGCCGAGGCAACGCAACTCTCGATCTACCGCAGCGGCGGCTTCGTAGATCTGTGCCGCGGGCCACACGTCGGCAACTCGAAGGAGATCAATGCCAAGGCCGTCAAGCTGCTCAACGTCGCCGGCGCCTACTGGCGTGGCGATTCCAATCGCCCGATGCTCCAGCGCATCTACGGCACGGCGTGGCTCAAGCCCAGTGACCTCCGCGAGTACCTCGACTGGATGGAGGAGGTCAAGAAGCGCGACCACCGGCGGCTGATCCGTGAGCTCGACCTGGTCTCGTTCCACGAGGAGGCCGGGCCGGGTCTGGCGTACTGGCACCCGCGCGGCGGGTTGATGCGCAAGACCATCGAGGACTACTGGCGTGACCGGCATCTGGAGGGCGGCTACGACCTGGTCTATACGCCGCACATCGGGAAGTCATGGCTGTGGGAGACATCCGGGCACCTGGACTTCTACAAAGAGGGCATGTATGCCCCGATGGACGTGGACGGGCAGGACTACTTCATCAAGCCTATGAACTGCCCCTTCCACATTATGATCTACAAGACGCAGCTTCGATCGTACCGCGAGCTGCCGTTGCGCTGGGCCGAGCTGGGGACCGTGTACCGGTACGAGAAGAGCGGCGTGCTCCACGGCCTGATGCGCGTGCGCGGATTTACACAGGACGACGCACACATCATCTGCACGCCCGATCAGATCGAGTCCGAGGTGCTCCGGGTGCTGCGCTTCTCCCTGTCAATCCTGCGCGCGTTCGGCTTCGACAACATCCAGGCCTACCTCTCCACGCGACCCGAGAAGGCCGTGGGCGAGCCTGAGCGTTGGGAGCAGGCCCAGGAATCGCTCGTCCGGGCCATCAACGCCGAGGGGCTGGCATACAAGGTGGATGAGGGCGGCGGCGCCTTCTACGGGCCGAAGATCGACCTGCACATCAAGGACGCGCTGGGCCGCTCCTGGCAGCTCACGACCATTCAGTTCGACTTTAACGAGCCAGAACGGTTTGGCATGACCTACGTGGGCGAGGATGGGTTCGAGCACCGGCCCTATATGGTCCACCGGGCGCTTCTGGGCTCGGTCGAGCGCTTCTTCGGCATTCTGGTGGAGCACTACGCGGGCGCCTTCCCGGTCTGGCTCTCGCCGGAGCAGGTGCGGATGATCCCGATCGCGGACCGCCATATCGACTATGCCAAACAGGTCGAGGACCAACTCCGGCAGGCCGGGATCCGGGTCAAGACCGACGCCTCGGACTCGCGGATGAACGCCAAGATCCGTGACGCGCAGATGATGAAGGTGCCCTACATGCTCGTCGTGGGTGACCGAGAGGCCGAGAGCGGCGCCGTCGCCGTGCGGTTGCGCGACGGCGAGAACCTCGGCGCGATGTCCATCGCGGACTTCATCGTCAGGGCGCAGGCTGCGATCAAGGATCACACGCAGGCCTAGGCGACAGGCAACGCAGAGGAAACACCGAGGCCCTCCTCTGAGGGCCTCGGCTTTCGTAACACCTCTGTACACTCGTGACGCCTCGGTTGTCTTGCAGGGATCAGGACGATGCGCCTACCGGATTCGCCAGGGACCGCAGCAGCCCTAGCTGCCCGACATGGTAGGTCTCGTGCCAGGCCAGCCGGCTGACATAGTCGTAGCGCGACTTTTCGCCCAGGTGCGTCTGGACGACCTCATCGAGCGTGTCGGCGCTCGCCCCCGAGAGCACGGTCTCCAGCAAGCGCCCGGTCGCATCCAGGTCCGTCATCAGGTCCGCGAGGGCACGTCCATCCCCCGGCCTCGCGATGCCGGCGGGATCACGACGGTACGGCGACACCTCGCCCACGTCCCATGCAAAGGGCTCGCCCGTTACCTGCAGGGCCATGACCCTGTACTGCACGATGTGACCCAGCGTCCAGTTCAACGAGATCGCCTCGAACTTCGGCTGCAGATAGCTGTCCTCGTTGGAGAGGCCTTCGACGTGACGCCGGATCGAACGCTCATTGCTCTGATAGAAACCGATAAGTGGTGAAACCCTGTCGCTCATTGGTTGATTCCTTCCCACGGACTGCGTTCGGACAGGAAACTATCCCCCGGACTCCTGAGCCTCGAGCTCCTGCTCCCGCCTCAGTCGCTCGAAATGCTCCACGATCGTCGTCGCTAGCACCTTCGAGATCCCCGGCACCGCCCGCAGGCTCTGGGCGTCGGCCTTCTGGATGGCGTCCAGTGACCCAAGGTGCTTGAGCAGCGCTCGGCGCTTCACCGGACCGATACCCGGGATCTCGTCGATCTGCGAGGCGAGGCCCACCTGCTGTCGTCGCTGGCGGTGATAGGTGATCGCGAAACGATGCGCCTCGTCGCGGATGCGCTGCAACAGCAGGATCGCCGGAGCGGCGGCGTCGAAGCGCACCGGCACCCGGCGCGCCGGGATGAAGATCTCCTCATACCGCTTTGCCAGGCCGACCACAGGGACCTGATCGGTGAGGCCGAACGTCTCGAGGACCTCCACCGCCATCCCCAACTGCCCTTTGCCGCCGTCCACGATCAGCAAGTCGGGCAACATCGCCCAAGCCTGGTTGCCCCGCGCCCCACGCTGCTCGCCGCTGTTGACCCGCCGCCAGCGGTCAAACCGGCGTGTGAGAACCTCGCGCATGCTCGCGAAGTCGTCCTGCCCCACCACCGTCCGGATCTTGAAGCGCCGGTAGTGCGCCTTCCTCGGCACGCCGTGTTCGAAGACCACCATGCTGCCGACCACCTCCACCCCCTGCGTGGTGGAGATGTCGTAGCATTCCATCCGCACCGGCGGTCGCGGGAGGTCAAGCCCCTGCTGCAACTCGCTCAAGGCCAACTCACTGCGGTGTTGATCCATCTCCCACTGCGCCTTGAGCAAGCGCAGCGTCTCGGTCGCGTTGGTTGATGCAAGATCAAGCAGTTCGCGGCCCGGCCCCTCGCGCGGCACGTTGATGTAGACGACGTCGCCGCGCTTTACCCTGAGCCACTGCTCCAGCACCGCAGCCTCGGCGATCTGGGCCGGCAGTAGGATCTCCGGCGGCACCGAGGCGGCCTCGGTATAAAACTGCTGCAGGAAAGCCGTGACAACCGCCTCATCGTCATCGTTGCCGGCCCCCTCCATCACGAAGTACTCACGCCCCAACAGCTTGCCATTGCGGACGAAGAAGACCTCGACACAGGCATTGCCGTTGTCACGCGCCATCGCCACGACATCCTGATTTGTCGCCGCGGTGGTGATGATGCGCTGGTGCTCCATCACCTGCTGCAGCGCCTTGTAGCGATCCCGCAACTGCGCCGCTCGCTCAAACTGCAAGCCTGTCGCAGCCGCGTCGATCTGCTGCCGCATGTCGCCCATCACCTCTTCCGTCTCGCCACCCATAAAGTGGATCAACTGCTCGATCACGGCGTTGTACTGCGCGCGATCCACCGCGCCGATGCAGGGCGCAGTGCATAGCCTGAGGTCGTAGTACAGACACGCCCGGCGGTCTTGTCCCGTGATCTCACGGTCGCACGTGCGATAGGGAAACAGGCGCCGGATCAAGTCCAGCGTCTCGCGCAGAGCGTTGGAGGAGGTGTACGGACCGAAGTAACGCCCGCCGTCGCGCTGCATCCGCCGCGTGATCAGGACCTTGGGGAAGTCCTCGTGGGTAACCTTCAGATAGGGGTAGCGTTTGTCGTCCTTGAGCCGAATATTGTAGCGCGGACGATGCTTCTTGATGAGGTTGGCCTCAAGGATAAGCGCCTCCACCTCCGAGTCCGTGAGAATCCATTCCAGATCGGTGATCTCAGCGACCAGTCGGCGCGTTTTGGCATTCTCCTGCGCCGAGGCGTGGAAGTAGGAGCGCACGCGGCTCGCCAGATCGATGGCCTTGCCAACGTAGACCACCCGGCCCTTCAGGTTGTGCATCAGATAGACGCCGGGCTTTCGTGGCAGCGCGTCAAGCTTCTGCTGTACAGCCTCTGTTGTCTGTATCACGGCCCAGATTATACAGCAAACGCCCCAGGGAGGCCCCTGAGGCGTTTGGATTGCGCGGACTCACAGCGCGCGCTCACAGGAGGGGCAAGACACCTCGCAATAGGTACATCGTGTCCCAAGAACTCTCAGGAACGACCATCAACACGAGGGCCCCTGCCACAAAACAGCAGCAGCACAGCAGCAACAGGACCACGACGACGATTAGCACGATCATCCCCGTACTAGACTTCGTCGATCCTCTATCCGAAGGAAGCACCACTTGCGTCCCCCCGCCACTGCTTACCTCCACCGGTGACGGCGGCGCGACCACCGCATTCTCCGCAGGCTCAATCAAGACCTCAGCCTCCTCGAAGGGGCTGGGGATTTCAGACGGTCCCCCGGCCTCCGGCTCCGACGTCCCAGCAAACGTGAGCACCTGCGGCTCGGCAACGATCTCGGGCATGGCCGGGGATGTGATATGGACTCCTTCCGCCTCGGGTAGGGGCGGCGCCTCAACGTCCACGTCCGGTAGTGACAGAAGGACCTCCGGCTCAGGTAGCGGTGGCGGCGCTTCTGCACCCATATCCGGCAAAGGTGGTCGCGTTACCACCGCTTCAGACTCCGGCAGGGGTGGAGGCGCAATAAGCGTCTGCCCTTCTGCAACCTCCTCCTCAGATATCCCCGAATCTTCGTCGTCAGGATCCAAGCGTCGCGTCGCGTAGATCGAGTTTCCGGTCATCTTGCCCTACCTTTCCCAGAGGTGCACCCACGTACTGAAACAAGGCCTGCGCGCCTGCGCCTACCTCGCCATCGATGCTGAGCCCCACCCAATACTCAGCCAGACATCCTAAGACCGCAACTAGAAGAGCACAGGCAGGAAGATATCGATCCCCATCTCCCGCAGCATTTCCAGAACAGGATCGCCGAAGAACCACCCCGCGGCGATGACCGCGCAGCAGCACAACAACAACACCGCAACAACGATGAGGATGATGAGACCGGTACGGCTCTTCTTGGCGGGCTGAACCTCCGCATAGGCCGCAGACTGCGAATCGTAGAATGGATCTTGTGTCATGGTACCCCCGCTAGCCCCTAGAGTATGATGGATATTTGCACCGGGCTCGTGCCCTGGTGGAACAGCCAATCGACAGCCACGCGATGACCTTAATCGATTATCGCCTTATATGCTGGCGGCGCCAGCGCAAGACCAGGAAGATAGCAGCGATCAGCAGGATGAGCCAGATGACGATGAGGTAGGGGAAGATGATCGCCACGAACGATGTCACCGTCGCAACGATGTCCTCAAGGGTGCTCACCACGGGATTGGCCACGCCCGCAGAAAGCGCCGTAACTGCAGGCCGCGACCCTGCCTTGACCACGTGAACCGTTCCGGCCAAGATGATCCCGCAGCCGAATGCCAGCACAGGGTGCAGACTGATAGAGGACTGCGTCGTCGCCGCGAACACAATCGCGCCGGCCGTTGGTCGGACAAGCGTCTGCACCACGTCATTGATGGAGTCCACCGCGGGGATTTTGTCGGCTATTTCCTCGACGACCAGCAACACTGCCAAGAGCCCGATAATCCACCAGCTCGTCAGCGCATTCCACGGCTCGCCGAGTTCGATCAGCCCAGTGAACTTGGCCAGTAATGCCATGATCAGCATCGGTATGTAGGCATTCAGGCCCGACGAAGTAGATAGCCCAAAAGCCGATGCCAGATCCAGAAGCCCTTCAATCATTTCCCGCTCCTTCGCGCGATTCCATCGCTCAACTCCATTATAGGGGCCCGGCCCATTTCCGCAACCATGGCACGGCAGTCCGATGTCCCACACTGATATACGAAGGGCACGACGTTAGGTTGCGGGTGCACACGGCACATTGACCCAAGTGCTCCCTGTTGTACAATCGACCCGTCATTCCAACACCAAGGAGAAGCATGTGATGAAGCTTGCAGACAGGGTCAGCCGCCTCTCTCCCTCTATGACCTTTGCGATCGGCAACAAAGCCAAGGCGCTCAGGGCCGCTGGTGTCGATGTCTGCGATTTCAGCGTGGGTGAACCCGACTTCATCACGCCAACGGTTATGCGCGAGGCCGCCAAGGCGGCGCTGGATGCAGGCAAGACCAAGTACACGCCAACCGCCGGGCTGCCCGAGCTCCGCGCGCGCATCGCAGCCAAACTCAACGGCGAAAACGGGCTACCCTACACAGCCGAGCAGATCCTGGTGACCGCGGGGGCCAAGCAGGCGCTGTACAATATGCTCACGGTCCTGGTGAATCCAGGCGACGAGGTGCTCCTCCCGACCCCAGCCTGGGTCACCTATCAGGAAATCGTGAAGCTCAACGGGGCGGAGCCGATCTTTGTCAGAGCGGCCGAGAACATGGGGTTCAAACTCACGGCCCCCCAACTGGAAGCCGCCATCACCTCGAAGACGCGGCTGCTGATCCTCAACTCACCCTCCAACCCCACGGGCGCAGTCTACACATCGGAGGAACTCGCCGCGCTTGCCGAGGTCATTGTCGCGCATCAGATCGTCGTCGTTGCTGATGAGATCTACGAGAAGCTGGTTTACGATGGGCTCAGCCATCTTAGCATTGGCAGCCTAGGTCGGGAGATCTTCGACCTCACCATCACGGTCAACGGCTTCAGCAAAGCGTACGCAGCGACGGGCTGGCGTCTGGGATACGCCGCAGCGCCCTTGCCTGTCATCAAAGCTGCGACGTCCGTCCAGGATCATAGCACCTCGGGCGCAAATACCTTCGCACAGTATGGCGCCGTGGCGGGCCTTGCGGAACCTGGGGACACAATTGAGGAGATGCGAGTCGTCTTCGAGGAGCGGCGCGATCTAGTCGTACGTGGCCTGCAGGCGATCCCCGGCCTGACCTGCACACGGCCCCAAGGTGCCTTCTACGTTTTCCCCAACATCGCCCGCACGGGGCTCGATTCGATGACCTTCTGCAGCCGGCTCCTGGAGCAGGAGGCCATAGCCACGGTGCCAGGCGTGGCCTTCGAGGCGGATGAAAATATCAGGATCTCGTACGCCACCGACACCGATACGATCCTTGAGGGGCTCAGGCGCCTGGAACGGTTTGTGCGATCGCTCTCAGAAGACCCACGCCAGGAGTGAGAAGACCACCTGCTGCAACAGCCGCAGCAGGAGAAAGGCGATCACCGGCGAGAAGTCCAGACCCCCAAGCGCGGGAAGCACCCGACGGATCGGCGCAAGCAATGGCTCAGTGATTGTCCAGGCAAATCGCGTGACCTTGCTCGAGTAAGGCACCTGGATCCAGGCGAAGAGCACCCGCACGAAAATCGCGACCCCATAGAGCTCAAAGAGCAGCGTCAGGATATGGCGCAGAATGCCGCCAATCGCACCCCACGGCTGCGCGACCCAGCCAGGAACGAGCAGCACGGTCTGCAACGCCCACGTGATTATGGTGCGGGTGAACCACAGAACTACCAATGCTGTCGCAGCATTGAGCACGTCAGCATGCCCTGTCCCGTAAGCACGATAGGTGGACCGGTAAGCAGGGATGCCCAGCACGCGGTTGGTCAACTTGATGACGGGGTCCGTCACCTTGACCACGATCTGAAGCACCGGATGGGCCCACCGCATACCAAATACCTGCAACACGGCGCGAAGGACAAGCAACAGCCCCAGCGCGCCGAAAACGATGTCCAGGACCCGCATCATTAGGCCAATCGTAACCATCATAGTCTGTCAGGCTCCTACCCTACCCATACGCGGGCGAATGGCGCTCCCCGGCCCCTTCACACGCGCGACCCGAAGATAGCGCGCCCAATGCGCACCAGCGTCGCACCTTCCGACACCGCAATCTCGAAGTCGCCAGTCATCCCCATAGAGAGCTCGGGCCAGCCAAGTTCAGGGAACTGCTCGTGGAGAAAATCGCGCAAGCCCCGCAGCGATGCGAAGACCTTCCTCGTCGCCTCGCGATCCCCCGACACTGGCGCCACGGTCATCAGCCCTTCGACCCGCAATCCAGGCAAACCCACCACCGCCGCCACTTCCGCACGCACGACCTCGCGTACAGCGCTAACGGTTTCCCAGTTAGCGGCGGCATAGCCGTATTTGCTCGGTTCCCCGGAGACATTGCATTCGAGCATGACGGGGATCTTGCGCCCCGCCCTCAGCGCAAGCTGGTTCAGTCTCTCCGCAAGCTTCAGCCGATCGACGGAGTGGACCACATTGAAGTGTGAGACGACAAGGTCAGCCTTCCGACTCTGAATATGGCCGATCATGTGCCAGACCGGAGGGTCGACAGATGGCGCGAACGCATCATCCGGGCCCGGACGACGGACCTGACTGAGCAAGCGTCCAACCACCCGGGGGATCTTCTCGGCTCCCTCCTCGGGTCGGTTCTCACCGAAGTTGCGCTGCCCGGCAGCGTACGCCTCGACAATCACTTCTGCCGGAAAGGTCTTGGTCACGGCGACCAGGCGCACGTCGGCAGGATCGCGCCCGGCGCGCAGCGCCGCCTCCGCAATCCGCTCACGGACGTCACGCAAGGCCGCTGCGATGGTGGGAGATCGGCTCATCGCCGCGCACTACCAGCGTGGCCGCGGATCATAATAGCGCTGATCATACCCTAGCGATGGCGGCAAGGCGTCGCGCTTACGGAAGATCGGCATCAGCACCATACCCGCCACAAACCCCCCGATATGGGCCCAGAACGCAACGCCGCCAGTCATCATCTGCACGTTTAGGCTCGCCAGGCCGTTGAGCAGTTGCACCAGGAACCATCCACCCAACACCACAACCGCTGGCAGCCAGATGATCCGTATGAAATAGAACACGGGCACGAGTGTGCTCACGCGAGCCCGTGGATAGAGCAGGAGATAAGCACCCAGAACACCCGCGATCGCGCCGCTGGCGCCAATCATAGGGATCGTCGATCGCGGGGCGACCGCCACCTGAATCAGCGCAGCACCGATACCGCAGAGCGTGTAGAACACGAAATAGCGCAGCCGCCCCATGCGGTCCTCAATGTTGTCGCCGAAGATCCATAGATACCACATGTTGCCGATGAGATGCGCCCACCCGCCGTGCAGGTACATCGACGACAACAGCGTGAACAGAACTCCGGGGTTATACCAGCCAGCGAGCAGCCGCGCCGGCACCACCCCATACGATACAGTGAATGCGCCAGCGTCTGCGCCCATCATGACTTCATACAGGAAAAGCAACACGTTGACCACGACAATCACCAGGGTCACGACCGGAAAGCGCCTCGACGGCACATTGTCACGCAGCGGGAACATCGATACCTCCAGTAAGGTCAGCCACCGGCCCAGGCCAGCGCCCAACCGGGCACCCAGAACGTGCCGATCTTCAGACCATAACGCACCACCAGCGATGCCACAAGCACAACGACGCTTGCTCCCATCAGGACGTAGTCCATGCGCCGGTAATGCAACTCGTGAACCCAGGTCCTCAGACGCGTCCCGAAACAGCGCAGGTCCATTGCGTTCGTGATCTCCTCGCCGCTAAGAATCGCGTTCATCGTCACAGGGACAACCAGCGGCGCCATCTTGCGGATCTGTGCGATGAGACCGCCCTCGAGCTTTTCCACCTCGTAACCACGGGCCTTCTGTGCATCCAGTGTCGTATTGAAGTCGCGCGCCAATGTCGGCACGAATCGGAATGCCAGGTCCATCGAAAACGCGAAACGATCCGGGACACCCATCGACCGGAACGTCACACCATAGTGCCGGGGGTTCATGGTATAAGGGATAATGAGAAATAGGCCGGAGATCGACACCATTCGCACGATCTGAGATACTGCAAACCAAACGCGCTCCACCGTAATCGTAGGATGTATAGCTAACCCAAGGACGCGCCAGTCCGTGCGCCACAGTACGTGCCCGCCCTGCAGGACCTCACCCGGTCCGCCCCGCCCAGTGAACAGCGTGTTTAGCGCAACAATCCCCACGGCAAAGATCAGGATGAACGTCCAGCCCCGACGCGTCTCGGCCCAGGTAACCCGCGCGAGCGCGTACTGAACCAGCACAACGCCCAGGAAACACAGCAGGAAGCGAATGTCCCAGAACTGGGTCAGTGACAGAAGAACCATAAAAGAGTAGATCCATCGAGCTCGAGGATCTACCTTCTCTATGACACTGCCACGAGGCCGATATCTCCAGGTGACCAGCATAGTCTCTCCCCCCGGTCAGGCCGGCCCTTCCACTCACGACGGGGCCGGCCTGCCACGATCACGCTACCGCCCGGATCTCGACACAACGGCGTCATACGCAACCATCAGGATGGGCACAAGGATCAACCCATTGATGGTGTTACTCAGAAACGATGGGAGCCAGTAACCTACAATAGCTGTGCGCAGGTCGATGCCACTCAAAGGGATCTCCAACAGCGATGGTACGAGCATGCCGATGGCGGCGCCGATCACAACGAGGATCTCGGCTTTGATGATCGTGGCCTTCGCTTTGTAGGAGGCGATACCCACAGCCATCAACCCAGGAATGAGGCCCATCAGGCCGTTACCCAGGTCCCACGACCACCAGAAGCCATACCCTGACAGAAAATCTCCCAACACGTTGCCCAGAAAGCCCGTGATGAAGCCCACGATCGGGCCGAACGCGACACCGAAGAACATCGGGATTGCGACGGCCGGGCGCAGTGCGATGTTGCCGGCAGCGGGCAGCCCGATCCAGTTCGTGAGAAATGAAAACACACCGTAGAGTGCCGCGCCGATCGCCGCGTAGACAACCTCCCGCGTGCCAAACTTCCACAACGACTTCTTATCCATAAGAACCCTCCCGATTGATAGCAGTCAGGACGAACGTATGTTTGGACCACCGTCTCTGCAAATGGCCAGCATATCACTCCCCAAGTCCACCTCCTTCCACACTGCTCATTCCGTGGGCGTCAGGCGACGGCGTGGGCCAACAGCTCAGCGCGCATGAAGGTCCCCGTCACCGGAAGCTTCTCGGTGTTCAGCTTGAGTAGCGACGTCGGCACGACCCGGCAACGCAAGAGCAGGGTCTCGTCCACGAAGACCTCCGCAGGGGATCCATCGGCGGCGATCTGTCCATCGCTCACCAGCACGATCCGATTGGCATAGCTGATGGCCAAGTCCAGATCGTGGGTGATGAAAATCACGGCATCGAATCCGGGCATCTGCAAGATCGCGTCCATGAAGGCAGTGTAATTCCAGTAGTCCTGACCTGCCGTCGGTTCATCCATCATCAGGATGCGCGAGCGCATGGCCAGCACAGCGGCGATACTGATCCGCTTCTGCTGGCCGAACGAGAGTGCCAGCGGCGGGGAATCCGCGTAGTCACGCATGTTGACTACGTCCAACGCCCAAACAACATCACGCCGTACCTGTTCTCTATCATGGCCAAGGTTGCGAGGGCCAAAGGCCAGCTCCTCACTGACGGTCGGAGCAAAGAGCATCTGCGAAGGGCTCTGAAACACGTATCCCACGGTGCGGGCCGCCTGCGCCACGGAGAGCTCGCGCGTATCGCGGCCCTCCAACAGGACTCGGCCCTCAGTCGGCTTGAGCAGGCCCAGAGCGTGCTTGACCAGCGTCGTCTTGCCCGCACCGTTGGCCCCTAACATCGCCACGACATCGCCCTTGCGTATTGTGAAGTTGACGTCGCGAAGCACATCGGGAAGCGCCGGGTCGTACCTGAAGATCACATGATCAAACGAGACCAACGTCTCCTGGCCATCTGGCTTCACGGCTGCCTCGAAGCGCGGCGCGGGCTGAGCCTTCGCCCGCTCGAAGACCACAGGCGCGGGCAGCTTCACCTCGTGGTAGTCCAGCGCCTGCATCATTCCCTCGGCATCGCCGAAGTAAGCCGGCTCCCCGTCGCGCAGGTAGAGTACAGTGTCGGGACCGATGCGCAACACATCCTCGACCCGATGCTCGACCAGCATGATCGCGACGCCGCTATCCGCAAGCCGACGAAAGAGAGCGAGCGCATCCTGGGCCGAGGCGCTATCCAGGCTTGCCAGCGGCTCATCAAGCAGCAGGATCTGCGGTCGCATGGCCAGCGCTCCGGCCAGCGCTACCTTCTGCTTCTCCCCTCCGGAGAGGCTGAAAGTCTCACGGTCGCGCAGCTTCAGGATGCCCAGGAAATCGAGCGTTTCGTCAACACGCGCCAGAATCTCGTGGCGCGGGACTGCCAGGTTCTCGAGGCCAAACGCCACCTCGTTCAGGACATAACTGCCCACGATCTGACGCTCGGGATCCTGGAGCAGCGTCCCGACCTTCTGCGAGAGCCATGCCATGCTCATCCCGCGAACGTCTTCGCCGAATATCCGGATGCTGCCGGACTGCTCGCCGCGATAACTTCGGGGAATGAGGCCATTGATGCACCGCATCAGCGTCGTCTTGCCGCAGCCGCTCGTGCCTGCGACCAGCATCAGCTCACCCTGGTGCAGGTCAAGGGAGAGGTTCCGAAGCGCGGGCTGTTCGCGAATGCGATAACGGAAGGTCAACTCGCGCACGCACAAGGGCAATGCGTTGTCACAGGGTCCCACTGACACCTCCCTCGACAGGTCCTGTTGCTTCGGTCAGTATAGGCTTAGTGTGACCCACGGCAAGCCGTCGGTCTGGAACGAAATGGCCGCCCGCGCAAAAACGCGGGCGGCCATCGCCTCTACACTCGGGGCGCGTACGACCTAGCTCTTCTTGGCCTTGAGGATGATGCGGGCGTCAACGATGCTCGCCCCGGCGCCTTCCTCGTAGACAATCATCGGGTTGGCATCAGATTCCTGGATCTCGTCAGCCAGATCGCAGATCATCTGCGAATAGCGGCTCAGCACATCCGCAAGAGCCCTACGATCGCGGGGACCTTCGCCGCGCACACCCTTAAGAATCGGCGCGCCGTTGATATCGGATAACATCGTCAAGGTTTCCTCTGCCCCGACCGGTGCCACACGGAAGGTCACATCCTTGAGCACCTCCACGAAGATACCCCCCAGCCCAAACATCAGCGTCGGCCCAAACGTTGCATCGTTCACCGACCCCAGAATCACCTCGGTTCCCCAAGGGGCCATCTTCTGCACGACCACGCCGTGGATCCGAGCATTCGCATCGTACGCCTTGGCACCTTCCATGATTGCGCGGAATGCTGTTCGGATCTCTTCCTCGGTCTCGAGGCCCACCTTCACTCCGCCGGCATCCGACTTGTGCAAAATGTCTGGGGACAGGACCTTCATCACGATGGGGTAGCCCATAGCGTTAGCAAGCGTTGCTGCTTCATCTTCGGTCGTAGCCTGTCTTGATAGGACCACCGGCAGGCCGTATGCCTCGAAAATCATCTTGGACTCGATCTCGGTGACGTTACGATCCCCCTCAGCACGAACCTGAGCGATGATCGCACGGGCCTTCGCCTCGTCCACGTCTGTGAGCCGCACAAATCCGTTGGCAGCCTTCGCCTTGTTTCGAGCGTACTCACGCAGCGCCGCCATCACGTTCACCGCAGTGTCGGGCTCGCTGTACGCCGGGATGCCATTCTCGACGAGCCATCGCATGGCAGCCTCGGAGCGCTCGCCGCCAACAAAAGAGACCACAATCGGCTTCCCGGTGACGCCTGACGCGTCGACTGCGGCCTTGATGCCCTCAGCGATGTCCTGCGGGTCGGTCATAGCCGTCTCGCAGTACAGAATGACCAACCCATCAACCCAGCTATGGGCATAGGCATACTGGGCGGAATCCTGGTACCACTCGCGCCCGGCCATACCCGTCAGGTCCACAGGGTTCTTGGCTGACCCGAAATCGGGCATGTGCTTCTTCAACTCCACCTGCACTTCCGCCGGAGCAAATCGCAGTGGCAACCCATACCGCTCCGCGGAATCCGTCGCCAGCACGCCCACGCCGCCACCGTTCGTGAGAATGAGCAGGTTGTCGCCCATCATAGGCGGCTGCAACGACAGGGCCAATGTGCGATCGAAGAGGTTGTTCAGATCGGATGCCATCACCAAGCCTGCCTGGCCAAAGGCCGCATCATAGACCTTGTGCGCGCCGGCCAGTGACCCGGTATGCGACGCAGCAGCGGCAGCGCCGTGGGTGGAGACACCCGCCTTCAACGCTACGATAGGCTTGCTGGCCTTCTGCGCGTTCTGCATAAAGCGACGTCCGTCCCGGATGCCCTCAATATATAGCGAGATACACTCGGTGGCCGCATCCTGGTCCAGCCATTCAATGAGGTCGGCGAAATCCACATCGGACATATTCCCGATGGAGATCATCTTGTCGAAGCCGACGCGGCGGATATATGTCGAGGCGTCCATCGCAATTAGCAGCGCACCACTCTGTGAAACCAGGGCCGCGCTGCCTGGCAGTGGTAGGAAAGGCGCAAAGGAGGCGTTGCACTTATCGGAGTTGGACAGAATGCCCACAATGTTGGGGCCCAGCACGCGCATACCATACGAGTGTGAGATCGCGACCACCTGCTCTTCCAAATCCGCAAGGCCAACCTCGCTGAACCCGGACGCAATGATAATCAGGCCCTTGACGCCCTTCTGGCCGCACTCGGTGGCGACCTGCGGCACGAGCTTGGCCGGCACGACAACCGCGGCGGCGTCGATTTCGCCGGGGACTTCCAGCACGGATGTGTAGGCTTTGAGTCCCTGAATCTCACCCGCCTTCGGGTTGATCGGATAGATCGCACCCTCATACTTGCTCTCGAGCAAGCTGCGGACTACCGTATACCCGATCTTGCCAGGAGTATCCGAGGCCCCAATAACAGCGATGGATTTCGGGCGCAAAAGGCCATTCAAGACTTCTAGATCCACGTTCGTAACCTCCTCACGCTATAGGGTAGATTTGGCGATCTGTACGATCATGTGTGTAGACGGAGACTGCTTGCAGAGGAAAGTCTTCCCGCCGGTCCTCGCTATCCATACAAGAATCGGGGGGAGACATTGTCTCCCCCGATTCATATTCCTATCTTTCCGAAGGCTCAAGGATCTTGTCCACGATGCCATACTCTATAGCTTCAGCCGCGGTCATATAGAAGTCGCGATCGGTGATGCTGCCGATCTGGGTTTCGTCCATTCCGGTGTGCCGCATCAGGATCTCGTTGAGCAGATCGCGTTTTTTGAGGATCTCTCGGGCCGCGATCTCGATATCGGCAGCCTGCCCCTGTACGCCCCCAAGTGGCTGGTGTACGTGGATTGTCGCATGAGGCAGGGCATAGCGCCGTCCCTTTGTCCCGGCCGTCAACAGAACTGTCCCCATACTTGCTGTCATACCCACCGCGATCGTTGAGACGGGTGCCTGGATGAGCTGCATCGTGTCGTAGATCGCCAGCCCTGCAGGAATCTCACCACCAGGGGAATTGATATAGAGTGAAATGTCGCGCTCCGAGTCCTCGCGATCGAGGAACAGAAGTTGGGCGACGATCACGTTAGCCACCTGGCTGTTAATCGGCGTTCCCAGGAAAATGATGCGCTCCCGCAACAGAAGGGAGTAGATATCATACATCCGATCCCCACGCCCTGTAGTTTCGATGACGTATGGGATTGTCATGGCTGCCTCCTCAGTCTCTGACCGCCATCCACTGCAAAGCGATGAGCGAACCTGGTACGAGAAGAACGCAGATTCGCTCATCGACGAAAACACGTTGGTGCCCTAGGCGTCCGCCTCGCTCTTCGGTGTCTCTACCTCGCCCGCAGACGCATCCACCTCGTGCTCAGCTACATCTACCCCATTTGCTTTGGGGACCTCGGCCCCGTACCCGGGGACCTGGCCCTCTCCGCGCCCAATGCTGGCCAGGCGATCCAATACCTTCCGGCCGAGCGCGCTGGAGCGCAGGTTCCGACCGAGCGGGGAATCCACCTCGATTTTGCGGCTAGACAGCTCCTCAACTACGCCAAGCCGGCCCATGAGCCCTGTGTACTCCTGGACAACTTCCTCATCGCTGACCGTCACATTCTCGAGCTCAGCCAACTTGCTCAGGGCCAGACTGCGTCTGATCCTGGCCTCGGCCTGTGGTCTCATCTGCTCTCGAAACTGCTCCAGGGTCAGACCATCGAGCCGCAAGCCGTCCTCCAGGGACATCTTGCGCTGGCTCTCAATGCTCTTGGAGGCCTCGTCAACAATATCGTCCAGCGTCTCTTTCAGCAGCAAGGGTGGATAGGCCACCGTCGCCTGCTCCACAAGCTGCGCGGACAACTTCGCGCGATACTCAGCCAAGGTCTGATCCTGCTTTCGCCTGATGATGCGCTGGCGGATGTCTTGCTCAAGCTCCGCAACGGTCTCGAACGACCCCACCGTGCTCGCCAGGGCGTCATCGACGTTCGGCAGAGCGCGCTCGTGAACGTGCTTGACCGTCAGTGTGAAATCGGCCTCCACGCCGCGCAGCGACGGCTCTTCGACCGTCTCCGGCAAAACGAGGGTAACTTGCTTGGTCTCGTCAACGCTCATCCCAACCAGCGCCGCCACGAATTCATGCGACAGGAACGGGCGGCTCTCCGAGAGTACAATCTCTATCTCGTTTTCTTCTACGATCACATCGCCGTTGGCGACCGCTTTCACATCCACCACAACCTCGTCGCCCATGGCCGCCGGGCGGTCCACGTGCTCCAAGATCGCATGTTCCTCGCGCATCTGTTCAAGGGTCTGCGTGACCTCTTCGCCAGAAACCGACGGATCAACCCAGGGCTCTCTGAGGCTATGATAGTCTCCCAGCTCAACCGTGGGCTGCAGGGGCACGCGGATCTTCAGCGTGAGGGGCGAAGGCTGCATACTCACGTATTCCCCAGGGCCATAAGGAGAGACCTCACCCTTCTCGAGAATCTGGGGGTAAGCCTCGTCCATCAACAGCTCAGCAGCTTCCTGGATCACGGTCGGCTCGCCAACGTACTGCAGAACCTTGGCATAGGGAGCTTTGCCCTTGCGGAATCCGGGGATGTTGACCTCGCGAGAGATCTTCAGAGCAGCGCGACGCTTGGCTTCGTCGACCGTGGACTCCTCAAAGACGATCTCGAGGAGCGCTTCGTGGGAATCAAGAAGTTCTTTCGTCACCTCAAACACGTACCTACCTCCGATCACAGATCGCGCTGATTATAGCACACCCTCCCCTAAACACCAGCCACTGCGACCCCGTCCACCCACCCTCTGCCGAACAACTGAGATACCCAGGAGCTTCGTCCAATAACCATATGCGCGTTTGACAAAACGCGCACGTAGTGTTAAAATGCAATAGGGTTTAGTAAACCTTGTTTATTGACAGGTTGACACACGACCACGGCAACTGTCGGATTCTTGGAGAAAGCGAAAATGCAGGATACAAGACAGCAGATCCTGGAGATCATGAAGCGTCTTGGCGAAGTTACCGTCCAGGACCTTAGCAACGAGTTGGGGTTGACCAGCGTCACTGTTCGCCACCATCTCGAGATCTTGCGTTCTGAGGGGTACATCTCCGATCCGGAGATCGTCCGCTCCAGCCGGCCCGGCAGGCCCCGGTTCGTCTATCGACTGACGTCTACGGCAGCCGATCTGTTTCCCAACAATTACAGCGGCCTGGCATCGGCACTTCTGGGGACGATCGAGGAGTGCATGGCCCCGGCGGAGCGTGACTACCTACTTGAGCGAGCTGCAAATCGCATCGCCGAGCGTGCCGGGACGCTGCCCGATGACCCGGCGGTCCGCGTCGACAGCGTGGTGACTTTCCTCAATCAGCAAGGCTATGTGTCGCGCTGGGAGGAGAGCAAGGAGGAGAAAGGGCAGTACCTTATCCACGTAAGCAGTTGCCCCTACTACCACGTCAGCCAGGCGCACAAGGACGTATGTCAGATCGATCGCTACATGGTACAACTGCTTGCCGGCCCAAAATCGGAAGTGAAGCGCCTGACCAACGCAGCCAACAGAGGCGGGCTATGCGTGTATGCGCTTAGTTGGCCGGAGCTCCACCAGTAGCGGCGTGCCGGGGTGCGGAGCTTCGAGACGTGGAGCCGACTAGAGCTCCTCGCCCGTTATCCGCCTGTAAAGCGCCTGAAACTCCTCATCGGAGTAGTAGTAGATCACCACGCGCCCTTGCTGCTTGTTGTGTCTCAGCCGGACGCGTGTCCCCAATGCCTCGCAGAAACGCTCTTCCAGCGCACGGATTTGGGGGTCCTCTGGCTCGCGCGTTGATGGCGACCCCGATTCCTGGAAGGCGCGTAGTCGACGGACCAGCGCCTCGGTCTCGCGCACGCTGAGCTGCTTCTGAAGCACGCGCCCAAGCGCAGCAGTCTGCGCCTCAGCGGTCGCGAGCCCCAAGAGCGCGCGCCCGTGCCCCTCTGTGATCTCACCATCCAACAGCGCCTGCTGCACCTCGGATGACGCCGAAAGCAACCGCATCAAGTTGGTGACGGCTGAGCGACTCTTGCCCACCCGCTGCGCCACTTCCCCCTGTGACAAGCCGAAGTCCTCGACGAGATGCTGGAACGCCAGCGCCTCCTCCAGAGGATTGAGATCCGCGCGCTGGATGTTCTCGACCAGGGCCAGAGCCAGCATGTCCTGCGGGGCGGCTTCCTTGACAATGACAGGCACGTCCTCCAGACCGGCAAGCCGGGAGGCGCGCCAGCGGCGTTCACCCGCGATAAGCTGGTAGCCCCCATCAGCGGCACGCGTGACTACCAGTGGCTGGATCACGCCGTGCTCGCGGATTGACGCAGCAAGCTCAGTGAGACTCGACTCCAAGACCTTGGTCCGAGGCTGGCGCGGATTCGGCGTGATCGCATCGATGGGAACCACTATGAGCCCCTCCGCCGCATCCCCGCCCGGAATCAGAATATCCAGACCGCGTCCCAGTCCCCGTCTCGCCATATCAACCCTTCCTCAGTCTCGCTGGCCTGCCCACATCCACACCCGAAAGCACCTCGGGAGGCCTATGCACACATTATAGCAGAGAGGGCCTACGAACCCAAGGTGTCGTCGATCCCACAGGATGATCAGCACTTCTAGCCCACCTGAACCTCAGGCGGAAGATGGGCCGGTCGCCGAAACTCGGTGTCACAGAACCCGAATTCTGAATATCATGGGTATAGATGTAGGTACCGCGACAAGGTTCTCAACGCAGCAGTGCACTGTCGTCCCCTCCCTCGTCGTTCTGAGCGAGCTCCTGACGCATCGGTTGCCCGGAATGCCCATTGGCACGTATGGAAGGGGCAGCGGGACCTGATTCCGTGCAGGCGTTCGCCGCTTCACGATTCGCAAACGATATCCCTATGATTGCAGGTCAATCGCCCCACTCAAGCTCCGCGATCCGGATCCCCTTGAGCGAGGG
>JALOOJ010000317.1 GCA_025454475.1 Anaerolineae bacterium | reverse complement strand
CGAGTACGAGTGCGGACACTGGTATGCCCGAGCGTTGGCAAGCTACGGGCTGCTGCAGGGACTCACCGGTGCCTGGTACGACGCATTGACCCGGACACTCACCCTGGCACCGACGATCGAGGGTGACTTCCGCGCCTTCCTCTGCACCGCCACGGGCTTCGGCACCGTGGGTGTGAAGGACGGCAGACCCTTCGTCGACGTTGTCTCCGGCACCATCCCATACGAGAGGATCGAGTACCGGCCATCTTCACCACAGGAGGCACACCAATGACTCGCACTTACTGGCGCGGCATCCATCTTGGCTTGGGACATGATACTGAGGTGGACCGGCTGATCGGCGAGCTGCCGACGCTGGCAGATATGGGGCTCAATATCCTGATGCCCGAGGTGAACTACCAGTTCGCGTACGAGTCTCACCCCGAGCTTCGGGGGACGGATCCTATTACGCGAGCAGGCGCTGCGCGGCTCGTCGCCGCGTGTCGCGCCCACGGCGTGCGCCTGATCCCGCAGTTCCAGTGCTTGGGCCACCAGTCGTGGTCCAAGACCACGTTCCCACTCCTGCAGGCCTATCCGGAGTTCGATGAAACGCCCGGGCAGTTCCCGGACAATGAGGGTATCTACTGCCGGAGCTGGTGCCCCCAGCATCCCGACGTCAACCCTATCATCTTCGAGCTCTTCGACGAGCTGCTGGATGCGTTTGGGGCCGACGCGCTGCACGTGGGGCTCGACGAGGTCTTCCTGATCGGTTCCGAGCACTGCCCGCGCTGTAAGGGACACAGCACCGCGGAACTCTTCGCGCGAGCGGTCAACGACTACCACAGGCATCTGGTCGGCAAGCGTCATGTCGAGATGCTGATGTGGGGGGATCGACTCCTGGATGGGGTCGCAACGGGTTACGGACTCTGGGAAGCCTCAGAAAACGGCACCGACGCGGCGATCGATATGATCCCCAAGGACATCATCCTCTGCGACTGGCACTATGAGATCATGGATGCCTACCCCTCGATCGCCATCTTCCTGGAGAAAGGCTTCCCCACCCTCCCGGGCGGATGGAAGGACGAGACGGCGACCAAACTGCTGCTGGCGGAGGCGCTTCGCCACCAGGACGATCCCAACATGCTCGGTTACCTGTGCACGACCTGGGGCCGCGTCCGTCCCGGCGACCTCGCCTCCTTCCCACCCATCCGCATCGCCATGGAGGCGCTCACGTAGCGTAGACCGTCGCCTCTGGCGTACGGCGAACTGCGTTGTTGGCCTCCGGTGCTGCGCGCCGATCCGAGGCGGGCGAACAAGACAGTTCGCCCCACAGAAAGGCCCCGGCGCTCGCGCGAGCGCCGGGGCCTCCGTATATCCAGTCGATCTCTACCCCTCAGACTCCTTGAGAATCCGGTCGACCACCAACTGCCGGAACTCGGGCGAGAGGCTGGCGAAGTAAGCGCTGAAGCCGGTCACCCGCACCACCAGGTCGGGGTACTTGGACGGGTCCTTGTGCGCCTCCAGGACCTTCTCGGCATCCATAATGTTCAGGTTGATCTGCGTACCGCCTAGATCGAAGTGCGTCTTGATCAGGTTGGCTACGCTCTCGACGCCGCCTTCGTCCTTGGACAGCGCCGGATCGAGCTCCATCTGCATCGGGGCGGTATTGCCCCAACCAGGCTGCGCGGTAGCGATCGCCACGGCCATCGCCGTGGGCGCCCCGTCCCTGCGATAGCCGGGATCAGGGTTCGCGCCGTGCGAGATCGGGTCGCCCGCATGGCGGCCATTCGGTGTCGCGCCGACGCCCTTACCCATCGGGATCGTGTTGGCCCAGGAGAAAAGCCCGGGGATCAAGTTGCGGCCCTCGGGAGTGGGAGCTTCCTTGACCAATGCAGTGAAGGTCTCGGTAATGCGCTTGGCATAGTCATCGCCCAGCGAGCCACCGTGGCCGTAGCGTGGGATACTGTGCATCATCTGACGCGCCCGCTCTCCGTCGGTCCCTTCCCAGTTGGTCTCGATGTAGTGCGCGATCTGATCCCAGGTCAGCCGGCCCTCCTTCTCGACACGCTGCTCCAGTGCAGCGAAGGAGTCGGCAATCGTGGCCAGGGCCGCCCCATCCAGACACAGGTTGTAGAACTCAACGCCGCCGGCCGATGCGTCGATCCCGAGCTCGATCGGACCATAGCTCAGAAGATCGATCACCAACTCGGGGAAGACCTTGTCCATATACGCCATATGGAAGTCGAGGCTCGCCGCAATGGCGCGAACACCAACACGTAGATGGCTCTCAAACCGCTCCCACAGATTGGCAACGCTGGGCTGAACATCGGGCGTGCTGAGCATCTCCTTCCACGCCACCTCAAAGACGGCCGCGAAGTTGATCTTCACACAGTCGTTGAGCGTGTACTCGCGCCCCGGAATCGCCGACCAGTGACACCCTGAATAGGCGCGCTCGTAGCCCAGGCCGATGTCATACCCGTTTCGCGCGAACCCCTCGGCAGTGCGCTCAACGCCCAGGAACTTGGGCACGCCTGCTTTGTCCTCGAACATCACCTCGACGCCCCGCTTCAGGAGGCCCGGGTCGACACCATCGCCAACGGCGATGCCGATATTGGCCGGGATCTTGAGCCAGTGCGCAGCCTCCAAGACCAGGTACGAGACCTGGTTGGTGACGTCCTGGCCCGCTATGTTCTGCCCGCCCAACTGCAGATAGGCCGTATCGCGCACCAGGAGCGACGCGAGGTGGAGGATGGCCTCCTCATCGGTCAGGATGCCGGCAGCGATATCGCGCTCGTAGTACGGCGTGAGCAGCACATCGAGCCGACCCAGCGAACCACTCCCATTGTACATCCGGGCCGTGATCTGGAACCACAGGATCCACTGGCAAGCCTCACGAAAGGTCCGGGGCGGCTCGTTGACCAACCAGGCGTTCATCTCCGCCATCTCAAGCAGGTTCTGCCGCTTGTCAGGGTCGGTCTCGGTCTCAGCCATCTCGCGCGCAGCATCAGCCGTGCGCTGAACCCAGTTCTGCAATCCGAGGACAATGGCCTCGAGGCCCGCGTAGAAGTCGTCCTTGTGGGGTCCATTCGCCTGACGATAGCGTCGAATCTTGTCCAGCAGACCCCCAAACCCCAGATCTAGCCCGATCTGCAGGTCCTGGCAGAAATGCTGACCCGCGCCGATGCCCGGTTGGAGCTTGTACTTCCTGCGCGCTTCGTCGAGTTCCGGACGCAGCTTCGCCACATCAAAGTCGGGATTCAACCCCGACTTCCGATAGGATGAGAAGTTGACCATATACCCGCCTGCCAGAGAGCTGACGGGGTCGATATAGACCGGATGTGA
>JALOOJ010000136.1 GCA_025454475.1 Anaerolineae bacterium | reverse complement strand
GGCTCCGATGACCTATGTGAATGACAGGCAGATGCTAGCAGACCCTGCGGAAGAGACAGTGGGTCCGCAAGGTTAGCGCTGCCTGTCATTTGTCGTTGACATCCGGTCGGGTTGGGCTATAATGACTCGGATCATGTGCAAGCGCTACTCCTGGATATTGAGGTGCTGAGCCAATGTGCGCTCGGTGTCTCGTCTTGTTTGCGAAGGCCGCTTTCTGCTGAACTGCTAGGGTAGGGGAGGAAGAATGAACCGTGATGAACGGGTGACGGAAGCACGCACGTTTAAGGTTCTCCGCGTTAGCCTGGCCTCGCCTGATGACATTCTGTCCTGGTCGTATGGTGAGGTCACGAAGCCCGAGACGATAAACTACCGCCGTCTGCGTCCTGAGAAGGACGGGTTGTTCTGCGAAGCCATCTTCGGCCCGTCGCGTGACTATCAGTGTTATTGTGGCAAGTACAAGGGTATCCGTTATCGCGGGATCACGTGCGACAAGTGCGGCGTCGAAGTCACGAGAGGGTCAGTGCGGCGAGAGCGCATGGGGCATATTGCGCTGGCGGCGCCTGTAGCGCATATCTGGTATACACGACGAATCCCAAGTCACCTCAGCGTGCTTCTGGATCTCAGCAAGCGCAATCTGGATCGCGTACTCTATTTCGCGCAGTATATCGTGATTTCGGTGGATGAGGACGCCAGGCAACGGGCGCTCAAGCGAATCGACGATGAGGAGAATGCCCGCATCAACCGTATGGATGATGCCGCGACAGCCCGCATTTCCGAGCTTGAGGGAAGGGTCGCCGAGCGCAAGGGCAAGCTGGAGGCAGCGCAGGACAAGCTATCCGCTCAGCTCGATGATGAGCTCAATGCGCGCACCGAGCGGATCTTGGGCGATGCACGGCGCCTGCAAGACCGCCTGGAAGGCATGATGGGGCGCACCGCGACCGAGGCGATCATATTCGCGCCGACCGATACGGTCATTGTCGAGGTCGACGCAGTCATCAGCCGGGACCACTACGCTGTGCTAAACACGGTGGCGCAGGATGCCCTGGATGCGCTGGAGAAGGAAATCCGCCAGCGTGAGTCCGACGTGCTGAGCCCGGTCGAGGAAGGCGTTGAGGCACAGGCAGAGGATATGCAGACCGAGGTCGCTCAGGTTCGTGGGGAGTTGGCTGAGAAGATCGGCATTATACGCACCCATTACAGCGACCTACGGGAAGAGCTCCTCAGCCTGGCGGAGTTGCAGTTTTACAATGAGCAGCGCTACCGCGAGCTGCGACAGCGTTGGGGACAGGTGTTCCGGGCGGGCATGGGAGCCGAGGCTGTGTATGAGCTGCTGCGGGGCCTCGATCTCGATGATATCTCTGAGAAGCTCTGGCACGAAGTTCGCTATGGCCGATCAGCGCAGCGTCGCAAGCGCGCGACGCGGCGTCTGCGGGTGATCGAGGCGCTGCGCAAGAGCCGCAATGACCCGGCGTGGATGATTCTGACGGTCCTTCCCGTGCTGCCGCCGGAGCTTCGCCCGATGGTGCAGCTGGATGGCGGACGCTTTGCCACGTCTGACCTGAACGATCTCTACCGTCGGGTGATCAATCGCAACAACCGCCTCAAGCGTCTCTTGGAACTCGGGGCGCCCGAGGTGATCATAAACAACGAGAAGCGCATGCTGCAGGAGGCTGTGGATAGCCTGATCGACAACAGCCAGCGCGGCAAGGCGATGAGCCGGCGAGGACGCCGGCAACTCAAGTCGTTGAGCGACATGCTCAAGGGCAAGAAGGGGCGATTCCGGCGTAACCTCCTTGGCAAGCGCGTAGACTACTCAGGGCGTTCAGTCATTGTGGTGGGCCCGCAGCTGAAGATGGATCAGTGCGGCCTGCCCAAGACGATGGCGCTGGAGCTGTATCGACCATTCATCATCCAACGACTCGTGGAGTACAACTACGCGACCAACGTCAAAGCGGCGAAGCGGCTCATCGAACGCCAGAGGCCCGAGGTATGGGAGGTGCTGGAGGAGGTGATTGCGGATCGCCCGGTGATGCTAAACCGCGCCCCGACCCTTCACCGCCTGGGTATCCAGGCCTTTGAGCCGGTGCTTGTTGAGGGCAAGGCTATCCATCTCCATCCTCTTGTCTGTTCGGCCTTCAATGCTGACTTCGATGGTGACCAGATGGCGGTGCATGTGCCGCTCTCGCGGAAGGCGGTGGAGGAGGCGCGCCAGCTGATGCTGGCGACGCGGAACCTGCTGAAGCCCTCCGATGGACAACCCATCGTCGGTCCGTCCAAGGACATGTGCATGGGCATCTACTTCATGACGATGGATGTCGTCTCGGATAAAGGCGACGGCAAGGCCTTTTCCGATCTCAATGAGGTCGAGATGGCCTATGCGCTGGGCGTAGTGGGCCTCCACGCGAAGATCAAGCTCGCTCAGTACTACGATGCGCTGCCAGCCCCCGCAAAGCCAGTGGAGACCACGGTGGGGCGGGCATTGTTCAACCGTATTGTTCCGGATGTTTTGAGGCTCGTCAACTATCCGTTGGGCAAAGGCGAGCTGCAGGACCTAATCGCGCTCTGTTATCGCCGGATCGGCCCCAATGAGGCTGTCGATTTCGCTGACGCGATCAAGGCCTTGGGGTTCGAATACGCCACGATCTCGGGCGTCACGATCTCTGTGTATGATCTGACTGTTCCCGAGGAGAAGGCTGACATTCTCGGTGCTGCGACCGGTGAAGTCTCTGAGATCGAGCGCCAGTACCGGCGCGGTCTGTTGACCGAAGAGGAGCAGTATAACCGAACGATCGAGATCTGGTCACGAGCCCGCGACACCGTGTCGAAGGCCGTCGCGAGCAAGCTTGACCCCTATGGTCCCATCTCGGTGATGGCCAAATCCGGAGCCTCCAAGGGCGGGTTTGGTCCCATTGCGCAGCTCTCTGGCATGCGTGGCTTGATGGCCGATCCCGCGGGGCGCATCATTCCTTTGCCGATTCGCTCGAATCTTCGCGAAGGCCTGACGGCATTGGAGTACTTCATCTCAACCCACGGCTCGCGCAAGGGTTTGGCGGACACGGCGCTGCGTACGGCAGATGCAGGCTATCTCACGCGGCGGCTGGTCGATACCGTTCAGGATATCATCGTGAACGCACACGACTGCGGCACGCGTACGGGTATCTGGATCAGGCGATCCGACAACGTCGGTGGCCAGCCGATCATCGCCCGGTTGGTGGGGCGTGTAGCTGCGGCGCCCGTGGTACACCCAACTACAGGCGAGGTCATCGTGGATCGCAACCAGGAGATCGACGAGGATCGGGCAGATCTCATCGATCATCTGGAGGTGGAGGCAGTCTACGTTCGCTCTCCAATGACCTGCGAACTTGAGCACGGCATCTGCGTGCTCTGCTACGGTCGTGACTTGGCCCGCGGGGGCTACGTCCCGATCGGTTCCGCGGTGGGCATCATCTCGGCGCAATCGATTGGCGAACCAGGCACCCAGCTCACGCTGAGGACGTTCCATACCGGTGGCACCGCGTCGTCAAGCGGTGACATTACGAGTGGTCTGCCCCGCGTTGAGGAGTTGATGGAGGCACGTAGATCCCCACGAGGTGAAGCAGAGATCGCCGACCTCGGCGGCATCGCCCACATCACGCGCCAAGGCGATCTGGCTGAAGTGTCAATTGTTGATAGCCAGACTAAGAAGGTTAGCTATGACATTCCCGAGGGTTGGGAGATTGTTGTCGAGGACGGTGATGAGGTCGCTCAGCAGCAACTGCTCGCCCGTGTGGAGTCGGACGAAGGCAGCCAGGAGCTTCGTGCACGGGCTGCGGGCCGGATCAGCCGAGATGGGCAGGACATCACGCTGATTCACGAGATCCGCGAGGAGCAGTCCTATACGGTGCCGCCTTCGGCGCGCCTGTTAGTCGCCGAAGGGCAGAAGGTGACCGCCGGAACGCAACTCTACGAGGGTGTGCCGAACCCGCACCGTATCCTGCAGGTTCAGGGACGTGAGGCGGTCCAACTTCACCTGCTGAACGAGGTGCAACAGGTGTACCGGACACAGGGCGTGAACATCGCGGACAAGCACTTTGAGGTGATCATCCGCCGGATGCTCGACCGCGTGCTGGTGACCGAGTCAGGTGACACCGAGTTCCTTCCGGGTGATCTCGCCGATCGCGTGCAGTTCGAGCACACGAACCGCGATCTGGTGGCTCAGTCCAAGGCGCCCGCGCGGGCGCGGCAGGTCCTTCTGGGGCTCACAAAAGCCTCGTTGGCCTCGGAATCGTTCCTGTCTGCAGCATCGTTCCAGCAGACGATCAAGATTCTGTCGAATGCTGCGGTCCGGTCGGCTGAGGATCATCTGTACGGTCTCAAGGAGAACGTGATCATCGGTAAGCTGATTCCCGCGGGCACGGGCTACCGTGGCGATATCGAGGGAGCGGATGGACCGATTGACACATACGAGGGCGTGCCTGTTGAGAAGGAACTCCCGAAGGGCACACTTCTGAGTGAGGTCGAGGAGGAGCCGGAGTCGGCAATTCTCTCAGATCTCCAGCAGCCGTTCCGTTTGGACACTGTCTAGGTCCGACATAGGATGGTGACGAGAGGGCGATTCGCAAGATCGCCCTCTCTTTCATGCAACCGTCGGGTGCAAGCCTCGTATACGAACGTACAGTGTAGGGAATGGGATGAATGGAAGAACAGGACTATCTTCGACTGGCGCTTCGGGGCGACGCGGACGCGATCACGCGGTTGGTTCAGACGCATCAGCAAAGCGTGTTCAGGGTTTGCTATCGGATGCTCGGAGAAGCGACGGAGGCAGAGGATGCGACGCAGGAGGCGATAGTCAAGGCCCTTACGAACCTGGCCTCGTATGATATCGATAGACCTTTCAGGCCCTGGCTGTTGCGGATCGCCTCCAACGAGTGCATCGACCGCATCCGCAGACGCAAGGACACCTTGTCGCTCGATGGGCTTGGCGAAGATGGCGCGTGGGAGTGGAAGGCAGGAGATAGCCCCAGCCCTGAGACCGAGCTCTTGCGGGAGGAGCAGCGGGCTGCTGTCCGGGTGATGCTGGAGCAGCTCAATCCTGAGGATCGCACCGTGGTGAGGCTGTTTTATTGGGAGAACCTGCCCTACGCTGAGATCGAGACGATCACGGGCCTTACGGTATCAGCTATCAAGTCCAGACTCTTCAGGGCCAGGCGGGTGTTGGCAGGCTTGTTGGTTCGGGAGGGAACCTATGCTTGAGGATAGGGTGGGATCGCCGTGCGAAATGCATAGCGAGTCGTGGTGGATTCGCCTGATGGATGATGACCTTACGTCTGGTGAGCGCGAACAATGGAATCAGCATCTGTGGGGATGTGAGTGGTGTCAGCGTGAATGGGCCGCGCTTTCCGCTGCTGATGAGGTGCTGGAGATGGCGGCCGTGGCGATGCCACCGCTGGCGATAATGCCGCTGTCTGCGGCGTTCACGGAAGCAACAGTGGCGCGGGTTGTCCGGAAGCAGCGCTTCCAACGCCTGGTTACCTATGTAGCGGGAGCATTCATCATTGGATTGGTGGCGTGGGTTGTAGTCACCCTCCTGGGAGCGACCTACTCGGCGCTACTCTCCTATATCAGCGCCGTCCTCTCTGCAAGACACATAGTGTTCCAGTCACTGTTGCAGACGTCTGTCGGCCTGCTGCTTAGCTGGAAAGTGGCGCTGCCTTATCTCGTGGGTGGTACTCTGGCGCTGTACCTAGTGCTTATGCCGCATGGTGTGTTGGTCACTGCGGCGCTGTTCTGGTTGTCGAGGCGGAGACTGTCCGCGGCTGTGGCCGTTGGGGTATGAGCCCGCGGCGAGCCAGTGTGCGTGCATAATGTAGGAGGAGAGCTGTGAAGACGATAGTGCGCGGTACCCTATTGACGTTACTGCTGTTAGCGTTAGCAGCGCCTGTGCTGGCGGCGCCTGTCGCGCAATCAGGTGGCGATGTTCACTTTGGAGCCTATACGCTCGAAGTGGGTCAGAAGGCAACGGGTGATCTCGTCGTCTTCGGCGGCCCCGTCACAATGCGCGTGGGCTCGTTTCTGGCGGGTGACCTGACGGTCTTTGGCACCGTCGAGATGGAGCGAGAGGCCACCCTCGATGGGCAGCTTGTCGTATTTGGTTCGGCTGATGTTTCCGGCGCGATCGAGGGCGATGTGTTCGCCGTGGATGGTCTCGCCCTGCGGAGCACGGCAGTCGTTGCCGGCGATGTCGTGGTTGCCGGTACCCTCAACCAGCATCCCGACGCCGTTGTGCGCGGGACGGTCAGGCCAATGCGTCAGGGCGACTGGCAATGGCCGGGTGGCATTGTGCTGCCACGACCCCTCCCCGATTCTGGAAGCACTGGCGATAGCGGGATCTCGACGCCGCGTTGGGTGACGTTCCTTTGGCGGGTCACGCGTGGAATCGCCAGCGTTGTGATCATGGCGCTCCTGGCATTGGTCATAGTGAGCCTCTGGCCGACGCACCTGGAGCGCGTTAGCCGCACAATTGAGGAGGCGCCACTCCTGTCGTTTGGCGTTGGCCTGCTCGCCCTCATCCTTTCAGGGCTGGCGGCAGCTCTACTGGCGATAACGATCTGCCTAAGTCCTCTGGCACTGGTTGGCATAATCGCGGTCGGTGTAGGCCTCCTGATGGGGTGGGTCGCCCTGGGGTTGGCGCTTGGGCGCCGAGTGTTTGCGGGCCTGGCGGGCCGAGCACCCGCAACGATTGCAGTGGCGGCGCTCGTCGGTACTACGCTGGTGACGGCGTTGATGGCGGTGTCGCGCGTCTTTGGCGGGCTGAACGCGCTGTTGGTGTTCCTGCTGGTGCCACCGGCTGCCGGCGCGGTACTGCTTACTCGGTTCGGTTCACGGCCCTACGCCACGCGCGGTGTCGTGCCCACGCCATCCCCGACGCCAAGACCCGTTTCGGCGCCATTGCCAAGAGACACGCGTGAAGCCCAGCTCGGTGCGGATCTGAACGCGGACGTCGAGGTCTCAGGTAATCCGACCATCACCGAGTAGGCCAAGGCGGCTGGGATGTCGACCTACGCTGTCGTCTCGGACTCTGGCAGTCACGGCTGCGTAGGATAGTTGAGGAGGAGGCATCATGGTCGAGCGCTATGAGCGTCAAGTGGTTATGCCTGAGGTCGGTGCAGCGGGGCAAGCGCGCCTCGGGAGATCACGCGTGCTCGTGGTGGGCGCCGGTGGTCTGGGGTCCGCGGTGCTGCTCTATCTGGCGGCGGCAGGAGTCGGTGTCCTTGGCATCGCCGACGACGATACCGTGGCGCTTTCCAACCTTAACCGCCAGATCCTGTATGTCACCGACGATCTCGGTCAGAGCAAAGCGCACACGGCGGCACGCCGCGTCAAGGCGCTGAACCCGGACATAAGCACCATGCCATATGCCCACAGGGTGTTGCGTGGGAATGGTCCGGCGCTTGTGCGACAGTATGATCTGGTTGTGGAATCGGCGGACGACCTCGAAACGAAGCGCCTGGTGAACGCTCTGTGCGTGGAGGCTGGGATCCCGCTCGTGTGGGCTTCGGTGACTCGATTCGAGGGTCAGATGGGGGTTTATACGCCGGGGAATGCGTGCCGGGCATGTCTTTTTCCGGTTCTGCCGGAGCCTGGGACCTACCCCTCGGCGGCAGCGTTGGGCATAGTCGGGGCCGCCGCGGGTGTCATGGGGAGTCTGGAGGCCGTGGAGGCTTTGAAAGTGCTTCTGGAGGCGGGTGCGGTTCTGACCAACCGGTTGCTTCTCTGGGATGGGCTGCGCACTTCGTTTGACCTCGTGAGTTTCGAGCGCCATGCCGACTGTCCTGCCTGCGGGGGTTGGTGCGGCGGAACGGCGAAAAGGCGAATGGGAACAGGAGGCGGCCCGGAGTAGCTGCGCTACTCCGGGCCGCCAGTCATCAAGCGTGTCCAGCGCGCTGGTCAGTAGGACTTCCCGAAGATAGCTACCTCCGTGGCAGGATTACCCGAGTAGATGCAGACCCCGGCGCCGCCGGGCTGGTCGGTGGGGATGCATCGGACGGTAGCCTTGCAGTCCTCCTTGATGGCGGTCTCATCCGCCGTGCTGCCGGCCCACCAAGCTCGAGCGAAGCCTGTCTCAATAGCTTCCTTGAGCTCGTCATAGGAGTTGACATCGATGATGTGGCTGTCGCGAAACGCGAGGGCCTTGTTGTAGATCGCCGTCTGGATACCCTCCAGCAGGAGGGGGAGTTGGCTCTCCAGCTCCGCCATAGATAGCAGAGCCTTGCCCTCTCGTCCGGGGACGTCGCGCCGTGCAACCATCACAGTCTGGTTCGCTACGTCGCGCGGGCCGATCTCGATCCGCACAGGAACGCCGCGCATCTCCCAGTCGTTGAACTTCCACCCCGGTGAGTAGCCCTCGCGCCGGTCCATCTCGACCCGAACGAGGCCCTTGAGGCGAGCTCGGATCCGTTCCGCCGCCGCGAGAACCTCGGCTCGCTCTGCGTCCTTGCGCCAGATCGGTACGATGACGACCTGGATCGGCGCCAGATGCGGGGGGAGGACGAGTCCCTGGTCGTCGCCGTGGGCCATCACGACGGCCCCTACCATTCGGGTGCTGACGCCCCAGGAGGTCGTCCAGGCGTGCTGTTTCTCGTTGTTCTCGTCGAGGAACTGGATGTCGAAGGCCCGAGCGAAGTTCTGCCCGAGGAAGTGGCTGGTGCCGGATTGTAACGCCTTGCCATCTCTCATCATCCCCTCGATGGTGTAGCTGGCGATCGCGCCGGCGAATTTCTCGCTCTCGCTCTTGCGGCCCTGGATCACGGGAATCGCGGCCTCCTTCACAGCAAAGTCCGTGTAGACATCGAGCATGCGCAGAGTCTCGTCAACCGCCTCCTGCCGGGTGGCGTGAGCGGTGTGTCCCTCCTGCCAGAGGAACTCTGTCGTGCGCAGGAAGAGGCGTGTGCGCATTTCCCAGCGGACGACGTTGGCCCACTGGTTGATGAGCAGTGGGAGGTCGCGGTACGACTGAATCCACTTGGCGTACATATGCCCGATGATGGTCTCGGACGTGGGCCGGATCACGAGCGGCTCTTCGAGCTCGGCCCCTCCCCCATGGGTGACGACGGCGAGCTCGGGTGAGAACCCCTCAACGTGCTCGGTCTCCTTCTCCAGAAAGCTCATCGGGATGAGTAGCGGGAAGTACGCGTTGACGTGCCCGGTGTCCTTGAAACGGCGGTCCAGCTCGTCGCGGATGCGTTCCCAGAGCGTGTAGCCATAGGGTTTGATCACCATGCTGCCGCGAACGGGGGAGTAGTCCGCCAGATCCGCCTTTTGGACGATCTCGTTGTACCACTTGGAGAAGTCTTCGTGTTGGGGTGTCAGGAAATCTGCCATCGTGTCTCTTGTCTCATCCTTTGAGAAGCTCTGCTATGTCAGGTGGGGGATCGCGGCTGGTTGGCCGGCTAGACCGGTGTGTGCTCGGGCTGCGTTTGACCTGGCCTGAATCGGCGGTAGTTGACCATAAGTTTGTCCTCGACCGCTTGTCCGAGGTCGATGTGGGTGAGATAGGCAAGTTGCATCAAATACAGCATCACGTCCGCCAGCTCCTCGGCAAGCGCGTGACCGTCGGCTTCCTCGCCCCACTGAAAGTGCTCCAGGACCTCGGCTGCTTCCAGGCAGAGCGAGATCGCGATGTTGCGCGGCGACTGCCTGAACGGGGAGTCCGGCTGGTACCAGCCCATCGCCTCGACGAAGGCGTTCATGGCATCGGTCAGATCCTCGACGGTTCTGGGGTCTCCCATCGTGTGCTCCTGCGCCGCGGCTATTCCTGGTCTCCCCAATGACGCAGCATCTCGACGAACAGCCTGACGCCGAATCCGGTACCCCCCTTGGGGACGTAGGGGGTCGCCTTGTCGATCAGGGCCAGCCCGGCGATATCGATGTGCACCCAGGGAGTGTCGTCCGGCACGAACCGGCTCAAGAAGAACCCACCGGTGATGCTGCCCGCGGCGTGGCCGCCCACGTTCTTGAGGTCGGCGACGTCGCTCTTGAGCTGCTCGCCGTAGGCCTCGAAGAGCGGCAGGGGCCAGACGCGCTCCGCCGTCGCCTCGCCCGCGGCGGTCAGGCGCCGGATCAGGCCCTCGTCGCCCATCACGGCGGCGGCGTGATCGCCGAGGGCAACGATTCTGCTTCCCGTGAGCGTCGCGATGTCGAAGATCGCATCTGGCTTGAACTCGCCCGCATAGGTAAGCGCATCGGCAAGGATCATCCGACCTTCAGCGTCGGTGCTGATAACCTCGACCGTGAGTCCTTTGAGCGATCGGACCACATCGCCCGGCCTGGTGGCCTGGGCGTCAGGCATGTTCTCGGTGAGGGGCGCCAGGGCGACGACGCGCAGCGGCAGGTCCAGAAGCGCGACGGCACGCATCGCTCCAATCACTGCGGCGGCTCCGCCCATATCCCCCTTCATCGCCTCCATGCCCTGGGACGGCTTGAGCGAGATGCCACCTGTATCGAACGTGATCCCCTTGCCCACCAGGGCGACGCAGGGGAGGTCGGCCCGGTCGGCATTGTGCTCCAGGATGACCAGCTGCGCGGGCTCGTTGCCACCCTGGTTCACGCTGAGCAGCAGGTGCATACCCATCGATGCCATTGTCGTCTTGTCCAGGATCCGGCAGGCCAAACCGGTGCCGGCGGCGATCTCCTGCGCCGCCGTCGCGATATGGCTTGGCGTGGCAATGTTGGCGGGCCGGTTGACGAGGTCGCGCGCCAGGGCGGTCGACTCCGCAATGATGCTCCCCGCCCGGAGGCATGTATCGAGGTGTACCAGCGCCGGCGCATCGGGAACCACGACCACCAGCCGCTCGATGGCGGGGCGGATGTCGTTGTCCTCTGTCTTGAGCTCTCGGAAGGCGTAGCTGCCAAGGGCCGCGCCCTCGGCGATGGCCTCAGCCGCCCTTTCGATGCCGATCTCCTCGCGCTCATGGCCAAACACGAGCACGCTCAGCTCGGAGAGTCCGAGCTCTCTTGCCTTCGTCGCGGCGGTGGCTGCAGCCTGCCGGATGCCGTTCAGAGAGAAGGCGTCTGGCTTACCCAGGCCGACAAGGATGATGCGCTTGGCGGGTAGCCGCCCCTGGGTGTAGAGTACCAGGGCCTCGTTCTTCTTGCCGCGGAAGTCACTGTCGGCAAGGGGCCGTGGCCGTCAGAGCCGGTCAGAACCGGACGGCTTGGCGTCGGCTCGGACGCCTCGAAGAGTCCCAGCATCAGGGCCTGGGTCGTGTGGGTCGTGGCGGGATCCGCGCTTGCGCTGATCTTCATCGTTTCGCACCTCTGTCGGTCGGGAGTTGGTAACCAACCGATTATATCACGAGGTGGGATGCGTACTGATGGGGACATACCGGCCACACAGTATCATCGCAGGAAGACGGCTCTCCATGCTTCGGCGCCGTGCGCCGGACCGGCTCTGCCAGAGGATGCCCCAGGTCCGGCTTCGACGATTCCCGGTTGCGGATTAGTGGCGCGTAAAGCCACCAGTCGAGACAGCACAGGATCGTACTGCCAGGCGCCCATCTGGTACAACTGCGTGGTGTAGTCCTCGCGCTGACCCGTGAACCGCCGGTCTGTCGGCGCCGTGCCGCTACGCGTCTCCCCATACGGGGTGTACCGCATCTCCCCGACGATTGCACCATTGGCATCGGCCTACCCGCATCGCCACCCGCTGCCCGCCGAGGTAGTAGTACTTGGTCACCACCGCCGTCGTCAGGTTCTTCTCGTAGTGCGGCCCCACGTACACCGTCGTCTGCCCGCCCGCCACCTTCTGCACCAGCACCCCGTCCCCGTCGTAGGTGTAGCTCGCCAGCTCGGTGCTGCCCTGCTTGTACTGTACCAGCCGGTTCTCCGCGTCGTAGGTTGGTGAGGAGCCCTGAGCATCGCCCCTGCTATCATCGAGGCGGGCGAGACGCTCACCTCACTCCTCAGCGTGCAGAGCGATCTGGGCCAGTGCCCTATCCAATGCTTGTCGGCGTTGCTGTTCCCTGCGGCCGTACCACGTCAACGGAGACTCCGACAGCGTGAGCAGCACGCCCTTGTTGTCGAGATCTAGCCAGCGGTGATAGCCGTCACTCCCATGTAGGATTCTGGTCCCTTCCCGATAGGCCTGCTGCTCGAACTCGGGCAGACGACGTCTGAATGGCGCATCGCTGCGGCGCAATTCCTCAATCCCGCCCAGTCGGATCAGGTGTTCTGGCCCCAGCAGGTTCCCCCAGAACGCTTTCCACACTCTACGATCCAGGTTCGGCCTGAGTAGTTGCCATGCGGTGAACTCCGCTTCGTACTCCGGGGGGATCAGGTTCGATAGCAGGTGATCGAAGTTGTGGATGAGATCGGCTTGCGGTGGGACCCCCGTCTCCACGTCGATGAAACCGTACACACCGTCGACAGCACGCCAGGCTGACACCGCGAGTTGGAGGAAGCCATCGACGCTACCCTCGTGCTCCAGCAGATTTCGGTGCGCGATGAGCGAGAGGTAGGAAGGCGAACGGTACCTTGCCCCTCCCTTCCACGGTTGTTCTCGAGACTTGAGTGCAACATCGCCCCCTTCAGTCTGGTACGCTCGGGCCTTCAGCGTACCAGCAGGCCACCCGAAGTTGAGGACAAACCAGGGTTGTTCCACTCTCAGACGATCGAGCAGTCTCTCACGGTTCTGCCGAGTAGCCTTCCAAATGCGCAGAGACTGCTTGCCCCGAGGAGTGAAACCGTATTCGGCAAGTGGGTGTCTCATCCAGGCTTCGACCTCACCAAACCAGTCCCAGATGGTTCCCAGCCGTTCCTCTAGTACCCCGTAGGTATAAACAACCAGACCAACGGCTCTGATCGTATCCATAACACCTCACTATCACTACTCTGGTATGTAGTACTTCAGGGGATCGTAGTATTGGACCCGTCCCTGATACTCTGAAAGGCCTTCGAATCGGCGCCAATCGCCGTACATATAGCGTAGCGCATTCAGATATCCTTGAAGTTGGTCATCTGCCATTCGATTTAGATACCCGCCACCATTCCAAGACTGAGGCTTGTACTCGATCACCTCGCCCGTCCAGTGGTTGACCACATCCGGGCGGAACCGCCCTCCGGTCATCGGATTCGTGAAGGTCCGATCGAGGTCCACATATCCTCGTTGTTCGGCTGGGACGCCGGCCAGATACTCTTGTCCGAGTTGTCAATGGGCAAGATTCCCCCCCATCCATTGGTCTGAGCGTTGGTCTTGACGTTCCCACCCCCAGACCTGCATCGTCCACCACTTCCGAAACAACAGAGCCAACAGCTCTGGCCTCGTTGCTACAATCACCGTCTGCACAAGCTGCCGTCGCCGCGCTACCGGCGACAGCTCCCGTACCAGCGCCGATGCCAAGGGCAGTCGCGACATAGGCGCCGGCTGTAGCCACCGCCCCACCCAGAAAGAGGCCCTGCAGGATCGGCGTTGGCTCAATGTCGGTCGTGAGGGCATCGCCGAAAGCCATGCCTCTCTGCATGTTGCCGTAGACTTGCGCCCCATATCCGACCGCCGCGCCAACGATCGCGCCACCAACAGCGATGCAGACAATGGTATCGACGCCGAAGACACAATGACCGGTGGGATCAGTGTACTTGAGTGGGTTGTTGTAGACGTACGAGTACCGGTTCAGGCTCTGCGGATTTCCCGGCTCGGGCACGAGTGTGTCCGCCTGGATGAACCGTCCTAGTAGGGGGTCATAGCGTCTTGCGAGGTAGTCATACAACCCCAATCCCGCCTCTTCCCTTTGCCCGGTATAGCGCCGATCCGTGCCCACCGTCCCCGTGATCCAGCGCGTCTGCCCATACGGGGAGTACCGCATGTCCCCCACCACGGCACGGCTCGTATTGGTGGTGAGACTGGCGGACCCCAGATGATCGGCGTGCAGGTAGGTCAGCGTCCCGTCCACTCTCATCGCCACTCGCTGCCCACCCAGATAGTAGTACTTGGTCACCACCGAGGTGGTGAGGTTCTTCTCGTAGCTTGGGCTCACATACACCGTCGTCTGCCCGCCCACGACCCTCTTCACGAGCGTGCCGTCCCCGTCGTAGACGTAGCTTGCCAGCACGGTGCTACCCTGCTTGTACTGGATCAGCCGGTTCTCCGCGTCGTAGACCAGCGTGTAGGTCGTCCCGCTCAGCACCCGCGTGACCATGTTCCCGTTGGCGTCGTAGCCGAACGACCAGTTGCCGCTCGTTCGCGTCACGGTTACGACGGCGTGCAGCCGCACGCTGCTTTCTCCTGAATCCGGGTAAGTGTAGGTCCCTACGTCGCTCTTGCCCAGCAGGTCCGCGATGGCGTTGTAGGTGTATGCCTGCGTGTACCCCAACGTCCCCGTCACCACCGTGCCGTTGATCCCGGGCTCCCCCGGAGCGTGCACACCGTTTCGCCAGTTCGTAACGAAGGTAAGGTCGCTCCTCGCGTAGCCGTTCACAGTCTCGTGGTCGTCCCCATCCATCCCAGAGAACGTCGTTATCGTCTAATAGGTGTTGCTCACCCAACTACTGATGATGGACTCCTCACTGCCCGTCTGCCAGGGTTGCCTGCTGTGACGCTTCCCGGAGCATGACCCGGCTTTCCCAACCAGGCCACTGGATGAATGTAACATCGGTAAGTAGTTTGCCTCACCACAACGCGCCCCACTGTGTGGACATCCAGCACAATCGCTCAAGGACATTGTGTGATGTCTACATGGGCCTCGCCTGCTATCTGGTGCTAGCTTCCTTGAATGCCTGTGTCGCTGGAGGGGTGCAATCCTCATAGAGGTGAAGCATATAGGCTTCGACAAGCCCGACAAAGGTCACCGTGGCTCTCTCCGGAGTTCCTCGCGACTCAACAATGACTATTTCAGCTTCGTCGTGGTTATGTGGTCCGTAGAAGAACAGGTCCAGGACCGTGACGTCGTCGCCATATGTACATACACTATGAAACCAGCTGTCAGACAGGGCGTGAATCGCCTCTGTGCGTTCATCACCAATCGCAATGCGTGACCGAGCGATGTCCACATACGATTGGTCCTCAGCAGGCAGTTCTTTCTGTGGCAGCAGAATGCCTGTGCCAAAGACAAGGTCAACAACGATGAGACACGCGATGAACAGTGAACCACACACTGAGACCGTGACCGCCACAAGGGGAGCCCTACCGCCTGTTACTATGCGTTTCATTTTCCGTCCTCTAGCGAATTCACTGGAATGGAACGGTGAGTCGCCAGAGGCGAGAGACCGTGCGTGGCGAGACCCCGAACAACCTTACGTTAGCTCCCATGACAGCAGCGCGGTTGCCGAGCCAGATGTCCGCAGTCGATTCAGAGTTACCCAAGGCTTGGCGTATTCCCCCAGCCTGCACAGCCTCGCGCCATGTGTTCATGGATATGGCAAGAGGACTACCCGCGTAGTAACCAAGAACCAAACTCCACGCCCAGTGATGCACATTTGCATCTCTATCCACCTGGCCAGTCAGGTACTCGGGTAGACCTTCTGCACTCAAGTAGGCCCAGATATGCGCCGGCATAGGCAATGGGGTCTCGCATGAGTAACCGCTCTGACACCCTGTCACTGCCGTGTGGATGGACGGCTCATCAAATCGATCCAGGAGGCCTGCAAAGAGAGTCCCCATGTCTCGAACAAATGCTTCCGTTTCACCCGTTGCGTACCAGCCAGCCAGTTGCTCCGTAGCTTCTGGCATACCCGCCCAGGTGCGATCTTGTGAACGGTTACTGCCGGCCAAATGCGATTCGAGACTCCCTTCGATGTAGCTCCCGTCTGGTGTGTAGAAGCCTGACCAGTTCCACTCGTTTGGAAAAGCGATTGAGAAGAGACGCACCAACCTATCCTGCCATGTGGCAGAACGATGATGAAATGACTCAAATTCCTTCTCCCACGCTGCATCAAGGGGGTCGTGCCCGCTTAAGTCTACATACTTCAGTGGGTTCCCCAAGACGTAGCTGTATCGATTCAAGCTCTGCGGATTCGCAGCGTCGGGCACGAGCGTGTCCGCCTGGATGAACCGCCCCAACTCAGGGTCGTAGCGTCGCGCCACGTAGTCATACAGCCCCAGCCCCGTCTCCTCGCGCTGACCCGTGAACCGCCGGTCCGTCGGCACCATCCCGCTGCGCGTCTCCCCGTACGGATTGTAGCGCATCTCGCTCACCACACTGGCACTGCCATCGGTCGTCAAGCTGGCACTGCCCAGGTGATCCGCATGCAGGTAGAATCGCACCTCGTTCCGTGCAATCGCCACCCGCTGCCCGCCGAGGAAGTAGCTCTTCACCTCCACCGCGTTCGGCGTGAACTGCGTGCCGCTCACCCCGAACTCCCCCGGGTTGACCGCTCCGTTCCACCAGTTCGCCGTGAAGCTCAGGTCGCCACTCGCGTAGCCCTTCACGATCCCGTGCTCGTCCCCGTCCACCCCCACCAGCGCCGTCACCGTGTCGTTGCTGTAGTCCGCCGCCGCCACCAGCCGGTCGCTCAGCTCCGGCGTGAACGCGTAGTACGCCGAGTTGTTGTCGTACACCCAGCCGTTCGCGTACTTCACGCAGACGAAGTGCGTGGCGTTCGATGCCTGCGGCGGGTGTGCCGCGAAGCGTGTGTACACGCTCTCCTCGCTGTACATCAGGTAGCCC
>JALOOJ010000135.1 GCA_025454475.1 Anaerolineae bacterium | reverse complement strand
TCCGGTCACATCCGTTTCTTTGAGGAGGTGTCGGCGCTCGGCGATCTCTACGTCGCTGTCGGGAACGACGCCAATGTGCGCGAGCTCAAGGGTGAGGGTCACCCGCTGCAGTCGCAGGACGAGCGCCGGTATATGGTCCAGTCGGTCCGCTATGTGACCCAGGCGGTCATCACGAAAGGGATGGGCTGGATGGACGCCGCCCCTAACATCGAGGAGATCCGTCCCGATATCTACGCGGTCAACGAGGATGGTGATGTGCCGGAGAAGGCCGCGTTCTGCGCCGAGCACGGACTCGAGTATGTGGTGCTGAAGCGTCTGCCCAAGGAAGGGCTGCAGCGAAGGTCAAGCACGGAGCTGCGGGGGTTCTAGGCCACAGGTTGCTCCTGCGGCTGGACCTCGCGGTCAGAACCAGTAGAATGATGGTGCCAGCCTGAGGGGTGAGATATCCGTCTGCGCCCCAACGTAGGCACGGGGTGAGCCCGCCGCGTGGTTAATACCTGGAGCGTCGTGATGCTAGCAACAGATACCGTACTACAGCACCGCTACCGGATCCTCAGTCGGATCGGTGGCGGGGGGATGGGTACGGTCTATCTCGCGGAGGACGCCCGGCTGCAAGCGCGTCGATGTGCCGTAAAGGAAATGTCCCCCGACCAGTTGGCGCCGCAGGACCGTGATTGGTCCATCGAGGCGTTCCGGCAGGAGGCGCAGCTCCTTGCTCAGCTCCATCACCCCGGGCTAACTGCCGTAACGGACTTCTTTGGCGAGTTCGGCAACTGGTATCTGGTCATGGACTACGTCGAAGGTAAGACCCTACAGATGCACCTGGACGCGGCGCCGGGAGGAAGGTTCCCTGTTCAGGAAGCTCTGCGCATCGCGATGCAGATCCTCGACGTTCTGACGTACCTTCATACTCAACCCTCGCAAGTTGTGTTCAGAGACCTCAAGCCAAGCAATGTGATGCTTACGCCAGAGGGTCATGTCAAGTTGATCGATTTCGGCATCGCGCGGTTCTTCAAACCAGGTAAGGCCCAGGACACGGCCTTCTTGGGGACTCCGGGATATGCGGCGCCCGAGCAGTACGGCGGCCTGGGACAGAGCGATGCGCGAACGGACATCTACAGCCTTGGCGTGCTGTTGAACCAGATGGTCACCGGATTCGACCCTACGACGGCGGTCAGTCCCTTCCCTCTGCCGAACCCGCGAGCTACGATGCCCTCAATTCCCTCCGCCCTTGCTGAGGTGATCGTGCGTGCCACGCAGATGCGGCCCGAACTGCGGTACCCGGGTGCCGGCGAGATGCGCCAGGCCCTCTTCCCGGGGACACTACCACCTCCCGGCCTCAGTAGACCGGATATCCGTGAGTCGACACAGGTGATGCCGCAGCAGCCCGCTGTCGGTGTGCCGTTGTCAGCGCCGCATCGAGGGCCGGGTATCTGGATTGGGCTTGGGGCTGCGCTGGGTCTGTTGCTGGTCTGCGGGATAGGGATCTTCATCGTCCTGTCAAATGACCTGCTACGGCTTCCGAGCTTCTCTGGATCTGGGACGGTGCTCACACCAGGTCGAACTTCGAGCGTGCCCTCCGCGGCGGCGACACCGACGCCGACACGGCGACTGGAACCGGAGGTCACGGCGGAGGTGCTTCCTGAGGTTGGTAATGGAAGCGTTGCCTCCGAATCGACCACCACGCCCACCGTGACCTCGACAGCGCCACCTCCGACGCCTCAACCCCTACGGCTTGCTTTCGTCAGGGGCGACGTGGGCAACAGCGATGTCTATGTCGCGAACGCCGATGGCGGGGAACCGCGTTGCGTTGCGTGCGGTGCGTGCGACGAGGCTGAGCCCGCGTGGTCTCCGGACGGCCGCGCTGTGGCCTACCAGGCGAACTGCGACGGCAGCTACGATATCTGGGTTGCGGACCTGGTCACGGGTGCTGCCACGGCTGTGATGTCGACGGCGGATGTGGACGAGCGCGAGCCCGACTGGTCACCCGACAGCTCCCGACTGGTCTATCGCGCAACACCAAGAGACGTGGGCCGAAACGAGGATGGCGATCTGTTCTCGATCCACATAGATGGCTCCGGCAGCGCGAGTCTGGGTGCCCGGGGCCGCTCGCCGACCTGGTCGCCTGACGGAAGTCGAGTGGCTCTGATGTCGGAGCGCGATGGGAGCTGGGAAATCTACGTTATTGACGTTGGCTCCCGCGACGCGCTCAGAGTGACAAGTTGTGATGCGAACTGCCGCTGGCCTTCATGGTCACCGGACGGAGACGCCGTCATCTATCACACAACCACCGGGGTAGGGAGTGTGACCGCAGACGCGATATGGGTGACGTTGTTGAGCGGCGGGAGCGCGACACAGCTCATCGCCGGCCAACACGCTGGTCGGCCGAGTTGGTCAGCTGAAGGACTGGTCGTGTTCAACTCGGACAGCGGAATCGAAGTCGTCACTGCCGAGGGGGTGAACCGGCGTACGTTGATTGCCGGTGATGTCAACTGGGCCCCAGTGTGGTCCCGGTAGTTCAGGGACCGTGGATGACCTTCAGGCCCCGCCGACGGAGCCCCGCCGACGGAGCCCCGCCGACGGAGCCCCGCCGACGGGGGGGGGAGGTGATAGGATGAATCCCACCAAGAGGGAGATCATGCTCGGGATTCTGGTCGGGCTGGCGATCGGCATCCCGGCGTTGATCATTGCGCTGCTCCTCGCGCGATCGGGAGAGGAGATTGCTACTGGGCCGTCAACCGCTACGGCGCCAGTGGGGGATTTGGCCTTCGACACGTTACCGACGCAGGAGCTCGCGGATGAGCACGCTACGCCAAGGCCACCTGGGAGCGGTGGTTCGGGAGCGGGGGTGACGCCGACTGCCGCAGACGTCCCGGTCCCTGGCGTGCTCACGCACACGGTTGCCGCCGGCGAAACCATGCTGGCAATCGCTCTCGACTACGATGTCTCGTTCGAGGACCTGGTTGAGGCAAATGCCATTGACGATCCTGACTTTCTCTCTATCGGGACGGTACTGACAATACCCGTCACGACCTTGATCGACGGCAGTAGCGCGCTGACGGCAACAGGGGTGGCGACGGACACGCTGCACCCAACACTCCCCTTGGCACTCACAGCGCCCCCATCGGTGACCGTGGCCCTTCTCGCTGCCGACTACCCCGCGGTGCTCGAGGGCGACCTGGTCGAGGCCTACCCCGAGACTCGGGACGCACTTCGTCTCGTGGTGCACTACACACCGGGAACGTATCCTGAGAATGACATTGATAGCGTCGTTCTAATGCTCCAAGGCGCGCTCACGCACATTGAGGCGACGCTCGATGCGGCGATCGAAGGTCCGTTCGATGTATACGTCGCCGGATCGCTCTTTGCCGCACCAGATCGAAACCTGCGAGGGCGAAGCTTCTCTGCTGCTCGACGTTTCTTCATCCTTCACGATGGGACCGGCAGTCGTGCTGACCAGCAGTACATAGCTACCCACGAGATGACGCACCTGTTCACCTGGAATGTCTTCGGGCGCCCCGTTTCAGCGATGCTGAGTGAGGGGGCCGCTGTCTACGCTGGTATGACCGCCATTGCCGACTCCGACCATATGTCCGCACAGGCTTTCTGCCGTGCGTATCAGGTCGCGGGGCAGCTGCCGAGGATTTCGTCCGGTCTGCTCTTCGAGGGCCACGTTCGGGATCTCCCGAACTACTACGCTGCCGGGTGCTTCGTTCAGTACTTGGTTGAGACCTACGGGACGGACAGGTTCGCGCAGCTCTACCCAACGGGTGCGTATGCCGACGTCTATGGCAAGACACTCCCGACATTGGAGACCGAATGGCGTGCGGCGCTGGAGGCTGATGCGGGCGAGCCCGAGTTGGATGCCGACGCCTTGGTCAAGGGTGTAGATGACGTTGCCGCGGCCTATGAAGAGTTGTTCGCGGGTTTCGAAGACGCGGTCGGAACCGCGGTCGGAACCGTCAGCGAGGCGACGTGGTTGGCTTACCTGGAGCTCGATGCAGCTCGTATGGCGCTTATGGAAGGACGTCTCAAGGACATCGCCCCGCACCTATTGGCCGCCGGTTACTGAGCGCACGCGCGCGGTCGGCAGGGCGCATGGCTGGGGACGCCGCGAAGTGATGCATAGAGTGGTGGCTCGCCATCTGCCAATAGGTCATACTCGAGGGAAGGAGTGAGCTATGCAATGTCCGCACTGCCAGGCTGAAAATCGCCCAGGCGCCCGCTTTTGTGGGCGCTGCGGCGAGGCGTTGGAGGTGCAGCCTGATTCTGTACAGACCACGACCGCCGGAGCCGACCAGGCTGCACGTAGTTCCGACTTCGAAGGTCATCGCCAGACCACGTCAGCAGAGGTCTGCCCGACATGTGGAAACCCGCTGAAACCGGGAGCCCGCTTCTGCGGTCGGTGCGGCAGTGTCGTTGGAACGAGTGCCGGGCACCCCGGTGGTCCCGAGGACGTACCGGCCGCCGGAACCGTTCGGGACTGGGCGGCTCCAGTCTTGCCTGTGGGTATGCCTTCGTCGCCGACGGTGCGTGAGATCGTCCAGCAATCATCGCCAGCGGTTCCGGTCAGCGGCACCCAGGGGACCCCCCTGAGAGATGCGGTCGTTGTGGCTCCGCCAGCGCACCGGCCCGCGGCCGTTGAAACGGCTCTCCCGGCGGAGTCCAGGCCCCGCCGCGGCCGCGAGGTGGAAGGACGCCCCGCGTGGCTGGTTGCTGTGGTCACGGCCATCGTGTCGGGCGCCTGCTTCCTCTGCGTCGTACTGGCACTAGCAGCAGGACCGGCGTTCGGGACTGCGCTACCTCCCCTCGCGCCTGAGGACCCGACTCGACCCGACATCACGATACTGGTTGAGGAGGCCTACATAAGCGACATGGTGAGCTCGAGCCTCCCCGATGCCATTGATGGAGACGCCGCATTGGATGTGCAGCCGGGGAATCTGATTGTGACCACGATCGACTTCCAGTTGCTGATCATCAGGCTGCAGGTCGTGGTGAACTCTCGGATCGCTGTGGAGGAGGGGCGGATTGGGGTCAAGGTAGAGAGCATCGAGACAGGCGGACAGGATCTGCTCGACCTCATTGGGATGGACCAGCTTGTGCTGGGTGAGGACATCACGGGAGTCATCCAGAATGTGCTTGAGGACGAGCTGGGCGAAGGTGTGCGGCTGTTAGCGATAGCGACCGATGAGGCCCGGGTGATCCTGACAGCGAGATGGGAGTGATATGGCTACACGCATCGTACGCAATCCCCTTGTGATGGCTGTCCTCGGCGTGCTGGTCGGGTTCTTCGGCGGACTTTCCATAGGCGCAGCCCTGCTCTTGCTGCTGGGTGCAGGGTCCGCTCCGGCCACAACTGTACCGACGGCCTCGGCCGTAGGAACGGCTGCGACGGCTGACATCGAGGCCGTGGTTGATGAAGTCTACATCAACCGAATCATGGTTGAGAGCGCGAATGACATGTCCGGGCCAGTGTCGCTGGCGGCCGGGAAGATGGATCTGCGAGATGGCGGTGTCGCGGACTTCGCGGTCGCCCTGAAGGTCGGGCCGCTCAACCCGGTGTTTGAGGGCGTCGTCGGCTTTCGTGCAACTGACGACGGAAGTAGCATCGAAGTGCTCCTTCTAGATGTTCAGCTTGGGCGCCTCCGCCTGAAACGCCTTGTGCCCAAGGGTGTGTTGGCTGATATCAATGCCGACATTAAACGGATGCTGGTGGACAAGATCGGCTCCCAAGGACTGTCGGTGCTGGAGGTGCGCACGGACGATAGCACGTTGCGCCTCTTTCTTGGAAGGGAGGGTGATTGAGCAGCACGACCTGTCCGCAGTGTGGTACGCTCAACCGAAGCGGAGCGCGGTTCTGCGCAGTATGCGGAGCGCCGATGGCTTCCCGGGACTCACCCGAGGCGGTGTCATCGCCTGGGCCGGAGACCGCAAGTAGTCCTAAGGCCGCCGGTGTTACGTGCGCTCACTGCGGGGTTCCTCTTCGAGCCTCCGCTCGGTTCTGTCCTGCATGTGGCCGGGCGGCCTCGCAGGGCACAGCCGTTCGGGATGGCGTTGGGAGCGAGGCGCAGCGCCAGTCCACGCCAGCGGATCGCAGGCTCGTCGTTCGCTGGCCAGGGGGAGGCGCCGAAGAGCACCCGCTGACGCGGGGGGACCGCACTAGTGCTATCGTAACGGTAGGGCGCGCGGCTGACAACGACATTGTTCTCAACTTCCCCACTGTATCAAGCCATCACCTGCGGCTGGATGTCTCATCGTCAGAGGTGAGAGTCACGGACAGGCGGAGCACCAACGGGACGATGCTAAAGGGCCGGATGATTGCTCCGGACACCCCGCAGGTCTGGCAGCCCGGTGAGATCGTGCGCGTGGGCGACCTCCACGGCAACTCGATCAGTATGGTTCTAGAGGGCGGCGGGGCACCATCGCTGCACACTTATCCCCTGGGTATGCATCGGCTTGCGCGGGTAACGGACATCGTGATTGGACGGGACCCGGCAAGCCAGATCGCGCTGGATCACCCGGCCGTGTCGCGCCGACACGCTCAGGTCTCGTACCGTGATGGCGAGCGCGTGATTCGCGATCTTGGCAGCGTCAATGGCACCTTTGTCAACGGCCAGCGGGTCACCGACTGGACGCCGCTGCAGATGGGAGATGTCATACAGCTTGGCCCCTACCGGTTGGTCTACGATGGTCAGGCCGAACAGATCAGCACATCGGTCTTGCAGGGGCATCGGCTCGACGCCATCGGCCTGGGCGTGCGGGTCCCAGATGGGCGGATGATCCTACAGGACATCTCCATGTCGATCCAGGGGTCTGAGTTCGCCGCATTGGTCGGAGGAAGCGGCGCCGGCAAGAGCACGCTGCTCAAGGCTATGAATGGCTTTCACCAGGCTACACATGGTCGAATGCTCATCGATGGCGAACCGCTGTACGCCAACCTTGGTGCTTATCGCACGATGATGGGCTATGTGCCGCAAGACGACATCATCCACAAGATCCTCCCGGTGGGCAGGGCGCTCTGGTACTCGGCCAAGCTGAGGTTGCCTGACGCGACGGAGGCGGAGATCGAGCACCGCATTGGCAGCGTTCTGGAAATGGTCGATATGGCCGCGCATCGTGATAAGCCAGTCAAGATACTTAGCGGTGGCCAACGTAAGCGGGTGAGTATCGCAGCCGAGCTGCTGGCCGAGCCGGACTTGCTCTTCCTGGACGAGCCCACCTCGGGACTCGATCCCGGCCTCGAGAAGAAGATGATGTACGACCTGAACCGCTTGGCTGATCAGGGCAAGACGGTGGTGCTGGTGACGCACGCTACGGCTAACATTGAGCAGTGCAACCACGTAGCATTCCTGGTGCAGGGCAACCTGGCCTACTTTGGGCCACCGCGTGATGCAATGGAGTTCTTCAAGGCCCAAGACTTCGCCGATATCTATCTCAAGCTGGCGGAACCCGCTGAGAGTGTTGGAACAAGTGTCCCGCCCGAGGTAAAGTCCTATCTGCCCATTGTCAAGGCGCGGCTGGGCAGTGATGACAGGCGTCTCCCGGCGGGGCTGCTCTGGGCGGAGGCCTATCGCAACTCGCCAATCCAGAAGCAGTATGTTGCGGATCGCCAGGCACACGTCGACGTTCCACGGCAGTCGCCGGAACGCAGGTCTCAGAGCGCCAGACCGACGCGCGACTCGGTGCTGCGGCAGTTGTTCATCCTGGCGCGGCGCCAGTTTGACCTCATCCGCCACGATGTGCGCACGCTCTTCATCTTGCTAATGATGATGCCGCTCATCGGCGCCCTCTTTATGGTGGTCAGTGACACGAACGCGTTCGTCGGGCGAGCTGTGACCGAGGGGTCGCTCAGACGGGAGTTGCTCGCTACACTGGGTCGCACAAGTGAGGATGAGTTACGAGCCGAAGATGTCGATGCCAAGGTCGAGTACATACCGCTGGCCGACTCCTCGAACCTCGTCGTGATGCTCGGGCTAGCCTTGACACAGGCGGGTACGTTCGGGGCGGCGTACGAGATCGTCAAGGAGCGAGCGATCTTCCGGCGTGAGAAGTCCGTCAATCTGAAGGTCAGTGCTTATGTGCTCTCCAAGGCCCTCGTACTTGGCGCGTTCGCCGTGATTCAGGTGGTTAGCGTGCTGATCATACTCGGGCTCAAGGTAGATCTGAGTTTCGACCCCATCCTGGGCGTTTTTCCTTCGGGCGCCGTCGAGCTCTTCGTCACGTTGTTGATCGCGGTGTTCGCCAGCATCATGTTTGGCCTGTTCATCTCCGCGATTGTGCCGGGGCCCGATGTCGTGCTGTACGTGATTCTTGTGCAGCTCTTCACCCAGATCATCCTGTCGGGTACCATGTTTCCACTGGAGAACAACCCCGCATCGAAGCTGGTGACTTCGTACTGGACGATGGATGCGATGGGAGCCTCGGTGGACCTCCATCGGCTAAACCAGGAGAGTATGGTGTGCAAGGTCTGGGAGGGAGATGTCCCGACGCCCGGAGGCGCGTTGTCGACGCAGCGAGGCATCACGTGTGAGTCGGCGGTCCGCGATACGCTGGAGCTGCCCTATGAGCACTCTCAGGAGCATCTGCTTACGACGTGGGCTGCGCTGGGTATGCAGGCGCTTGTGTGGGGCATTGCGACTACGATCGTGCAGTCCAGGGTGAAGAGCGACTGAAGGAAGGCGAAGATGCGAGCGAGCAGGTGCTCAAGGGTCTGTCTTGCGGGCTGGGTGCTGGCGGCGGCGATGATGCTGCTTCTCGCTGGATGCGCTGAGGAGGAGGCCGTCGGAACGGTGGAGGCCGTCGGAACGGTGGGGGCCGTCGGAACGACTGTGACGGATCCATCGGCAACGACGACGCCAACGGCCGTCGGAACGGCTCCGGCACCTACAGCCACTGAGGAGCCCACGCCAACGGCCGTCGAGACTGCTACGTTGACGCCGAGGGCTACATCGACGGTGCGCCCGACGGCGACTGCCACGCCAACACCCACGCCGCGACCGCGACCCACCGCAATACCGATTTCGGCGCTGGCTACGCAGTATCCGGAGTTGGCGCCAGTGCTGAACAATCCTGAGGTTGATACGATCTACAAGGAGCTGGCGGTGGCTTATGCCCAGGGCGGCCAGGAAAGGGCGCTGGCGACTGTGCGGCAGCGCGGTCTATTGACGCCCGAGGGTGATATCCGTCTGGATCTGGTGCTCGATGCGCCGGCGACCGAGGAGACGGTTACGCGCCTGCAGTCGATGGGGATCAAGGTTCTCGGCGTTGATGGGAATCGAGTGATGATTGCTGTGCCGCAGGCGATGTTGATGTCGGGGGCAAATGAGCCAGGGGCGGCGCTTAACCAGTTGTCGGGCATTGAGCACGTCACTGCCCTGTTGCCTCCGCAGTAGCAGGCACGACACGATCTCAAGCGGTGGGGGGACAATGAAGTTTCACGGTCTCAGATGGTGGCTGATCGGCGCGGGTGTGCTGCTCCTGGTGGTGGGAGCGGTGTTGGTGGTGGCGCTGCTGCGGGGTGCAGCCGGTTCCCCGTCGGAGCTGGGCGGGACCGGGGGCGATGCGGCTGAGCTTCTGGCAACGGCGTCTGAGATTGAGCTGGGACAGCCTCCCTCCATGGAGGAAATCGCGGCCGAGTACCCGGAGTTGGCCCCGATCCTCAATGATCCGGAGCTGGGAGCGGTCTACAAAGAGTTCCTCCTTGCATACCAACAGGGTGGTATGGATTCGGCGGTGGAGTTGGCGAGGGAGCGCGGGCTCCTTACTCCCGATGGGGACAACCTCCGCGTGACGCTAGTCCTGGACACAGAAGACTCAGCGGCGCTCGTCGCGCAGCTTGAGGGGGTTGGGGTCGATGTCGTGAGCGCCTACAAGGACCGGATCAACATATCCGTGGCGATTGTGCTGATCAGAGAGGCGCTGGAATCCGATGATGTCAAGGACGTGTTCCAGCAACTCACGGAGCTGGATCATGTGATCGCGGTGCGTCTGCCGGGACAGCGGACGTCGGACGGCGGTGATCGATCCGACAGCCCGCAGGCAGGCCAGACCACAGAAGGCGAGGGCGTGGGCGTCACCGGCGCCGATGTGTGGCATCGCGCCGGTTTCACGGGAGCGGGATTGCGAATCGGCGTGCTCGACCTCGGCTTTGTGGGCTACGAGGATCTGCTTGGATCTGAGCTCCCGGATACAGTGGAGATGGCGACCTTCGGCTGGTACGATGATGAGGAGGTCCACGGCACCGCGTGCGCCGAGATCGTGCACGAAGTTGCGCCCGCTGCCGAGCTCTTTTTCGCCTGGTACGATGGCAGCGATGCTGCAATGGGCGAAGCAGTCGACTGGCTCGTGGGGCATGACGTTGACATCATCACTCATTCTGCCGGAGGTGCGGTCAGTCCACGCGATGGGTCGGGGTGGGATTCGCGCCTGGTGGACCAGACAACGGCCCTGGGCATTCTGTGGGTGAACAGCGCTGGGAACGAGGCTGACGTGCACTACCGCGAGGTCTTCTCCGACCAGGATGGCGATGGTTTCCACGACTACGCTCACGGGTCTTCGCTGCTTCCTATCCAGACGTCCGGATATCTGCGCGTATACCTGATCTGGCAGGAGAGCTGGGACATGCCAACTCAGGACTATGAGCTGGTCATTCTGAACGGCGCAGGGGATATCCTGGCGAAGTCCGAGGAGGCGCAGGACGGCAGCCTCGGACAGCAACCGGCGGAATACATATCGCTTGAGACCGATGACCCAATCGTCTACGCGGCAGTGTTTGCCTATGACGTGGATCGCGCGCTGGCTTTCGACATCTTCGCCGCGGGTCCAGGAGCTGAGATCGTGGGAGCGGTGCCGGCATACAGCGTGACTGCGCCGGGAGATGCCTTGACATCGCTCACTGTAGGTGCAACGGCGTGGTCGGATGATTCGCTGGAGTACTACAGCTCTCAAGGGCCTACCATTGACGAACGACTGAAACCCGAGATCTCAGGGCCGACGAGAGTATCGGGCGCGACCTACGGGTCGGAAGGGTTCGATGGTACGTCAGCCTCGACGCCTCACGTGGCAGGGGCGGCGGCCCTTGTCTGGCAAGCATATCCGGCCTTCACTCGCGAGGAGCTCGTCGACTACCTGCTGAGTGCATCGCGTGACCTGGGACCCAATGGGCCGGACACCGCGTTCGGCTACGGCCGTCTGGCCCTGCCGAACCCGCCGGCAGCGGTCATCGGTCTGCCGACTCCAACTCCCGGCATCGCCGGTGTCCCGGAACTAGCAACGTCCACGCCTCGCCCGCTGGTGGCGCCCACGCCGGTAGCCTTCG
>JALOOJ010000316.1 GCA_025454475.1 Anaerolineae bacterium | reverse complement strand
GGGCGTGTTGATCAGGGCGAGGGATTCCAGGATGCCCTGCACCGCGAGGTGCGCGAGGAGCTCGGCGTGTCAGTGCAGGTCGATTTCATTCTCGGCACAACCCACTTCCATCGCGGGGCGCCGGTCCCGGAGAACGAGCTGCTTGGGGTAGTATACCATTGCTCGCTGGATGACATCGAGGCCGTCGAGACGGGGCCCGAGCACCAGTCATACCGCTGGGCAAGCTACGGTGAGGCGCTGGCGCTCCTCGGCACGGGCGCTAGCGAGTCCTGGCTCGGGCGCGTTCTGGCACGCGCGGAGGCCCTGCGCATGGGCCTTTCGCCGACGGTGGTTGCGCGTAACCGTTCGGACGGGTTCGAGCTGGGATAGCTGGAGGTGTCGTTTGGCTGAGGGTCCAGCGAAAGTCGTCGTCATCACCGGCAGCACGCGCGGCATCGGGTATGGGTTGGCCCACTCTTTCCTGACGCGGGGCTGTTGTGTGGTCGTGGGCGGGCGCTCGCAGGCAGGCACCGATCTCGCAGTTCGACAGCTTGCCGATGCACACGATCCGGGCAGCGTCACGGGAGAGGTCTGCGACGTGCGCGATTTTGGCCAGGTGCAGGGGCTATGGGACGGCGCGATCCGGCGCTTCGGGCACGTCGACATCTGGATCAACAATGCGGGTCTGGGCACTTGTCAGCGCGACCTCTGGACGCATACGCCGGAGGAGATGGCAGCCCTTGTCGACACGAACGTTCTTGGCGTGCTCCATGGCGCGAAGGTAGCCATCGAGGGGATGCTGGCGCAGGGACGTGGCGCGGTCTACACGATGGAGGGTCTGGGCAGCGATGGGCGGCGCATCGTGGGACTCGTGTTGTACGGCACGACCAAACGGGCTCTGCGTTACCTGACCGAGGGACTGGTGGCGGAAACACGGCGAACAGCCGTGCTCGTGGGAAGCATCAGTCCCGGCATGGTGACGACTGACTTCCTTCTGAGTCGCTATGACCACAACTCGGAGGACTGGGAGCGAGCGAAGCGCATCTTCAATATCCTCGCCGACAGGGTCGAAACGGTGACGCCGTGGATCGCCGATCGGGTACTTGCCAACACGAAGCATGGGGCTCGGTTCGAGTGGCTTACGTTGCCGCGGGTGGCCTGGCGATTCCTCAGCGCACCTTTCACACATCGCGACGTCGTCTCAGACCCATAGGTGGCGTCGCGGACGATATGACCCCACCGACAGCAAGACGCCCCGCCGGGGCGTCTCCACAGGCGGAGCGACTGAGACGTGTGGCTCCGGCCGGATGCGTCTAGCGAGCTAGCTGATGCGCGCCGCGGTCAGCGACTCCAAGGAGATCGTGCGCGTGTAGATCGGGGCCCGGTTGACGGCATCGGCATACACCCCACGGTATTCAGACGGCAGGAGCAGGGCCAGGCGGACCATCATCTCGTCGACGATGGCCTGGCGCCGCTCGGCGTCAACGCGCCCTGCGCCAGGATCGACCACGAAGGGATCGCCCACAACGACGTGAAAGTCGGTGCGGCGCAGCCTGCGCAGGTTCTCGCGAAAGCTCTCGTGGCCGTAGTAGACCATCGGCATGAGCGGCGCCTTGCTCCGCAGCGCCAGCAGGACCACTCCGGGCAGCCCGCGCTGCAACTGCCCGTGGCTGCGGGTTCCCTCGGGCGCCACGGCGAGAATCCTCCCCTGGGCCAGAGCCTCCAACGCCAGTCGGAAGGCCTCAGCATCGGCCTCCCCTCGGTGCAGCGGGATGGCGTCCCAGATGCTTGCCAGAGGCCCGAAGAGCGGGTGCTCCCAGGTCTCGGCCTTGGCGAGTGCGGTTGCGGGCCGCGGCTGGAGCTGGGTGTAGATGATGGGCACCTCTAGCGAGCTGATGTGGTTGGCCACCAGGATCAGCGGCCCGCTCGAAGGGATGCGCGCCATCTGCGAGGCGTCGATGCGGCAGAGGACGTGCAATACGCCCTTGATGCCGCCGGTGACGAGGGTGTGAGTGAGACTCATCAGTGTGTTCCGCTCTCGCGCACTGAGACCTGTCAGGCGGGCGCGGTCGCGGGCGCAGACGCCTGGCAGATGACGTCGAGCTGCGCGGGCAGCAGGCGGATTTCCAGACGATAGCCCTCGGTACAGATGGTCTCGCCGTCGGCGTGGGCCGGAAGGGCGCCGTCGATCGCGGTGACCGTCACGTGGTTGGCGCGCCCGGTGCTGATGGGCTTCTGAGTCGCCTGAGTGCCCTTCATGAAGTGCGGGACCAGGGCGAAGATGCGCATGCGGCTGACCTGTGGCGCGATGCAGAGGTCCAGAAGCCCATCGTCAGGCTGCCCCTCGGGCGCCATCATGAAGCCGCCGCCCATTCTGCGGCCGTTCATCACCGATACCATCAATGCCGCGACCTGCCGGGAATCCCGACGCCCAGTCACAGCGTCATCGTACTCGAGGGCGATGAGCGGGGCGCGGTAGTACAGAAATGTGGTCTTCAGCGTGGCCCAGACGTAGCCGGCAAACCCGTGAAGGTGTTTCTGGCGGGCGGCCACGAACCCCACCACCGCGTCGAAGCCGATGCCGATCCCGTTACCGAAGTAGCGCCCGTCAGGATAGTCGCCGCCCGTCACCTGACCGATATCGATCGTGCGGCGATGGCCGTCGACAAGGGTGCGTACACCCTCGGCAAGGTCCGCCGGAATGCCGGCCCCAAAGGCAAAGTCGTTGCCTCGGCCTACGCACAGCGCGCCGACGGCGCACATGCGGCGCTCCCTCGGGATGCGCATCAGGCCGTTGATCACCTCGTTGGCCGTGCCGTCACCGCCTACGGCCACGACAACATCCGCACCGTCTTCGGCGGCGCGCTGCGCCAGGTCTGCAGCATGCATCGGGCGCTCGGTGCGGAGGAGTGTGTAGTCCAGCCGCGCGTCTTTGAGCAGTGTCTCGATCTCCGGCACCGCTCGATCGGCCTGCCCGCGTCCGGCAGTCGGGTTTACGATCACGACATGGCGCATATCCCTCTCCTTGGCCAGCACGCATCCGGTCGGTCCCCTCTCCCCGGCGCGCAATCTCGGAAGTATAGTCGCTGACGATGGGGTGTCAACGTGTAGCGCTGGGCGGATCGTGCGTGCCGCTCGGAAGCGGTCGCAAGCCGCCCTTCGCGGGGTCGGGCGATCACTGTTCGTCAGGCTTGGCGCGTGAGGCGCCGCGCTTGTGGGCGTACCACAGAGTGCCGGCGCCGACGAGGCCGGTGATACCCAGAAGTACGACGGCTCCTCCACACATGGCGACGGCTCCACCGAGGGTATCGTCCTCGGCATCGGCCCAGCTATCGCGGTCACGTTGGTGAA
>JALOOJ010000015.1:2796-40828 GCA_025454475.1 Anaerolineae bacterium | reverse complement strand
CCTGCCTGTCGTCCTAAGCGGGCAATAGGCTTCCGGCTGCACCTCGGAGCTGCGTCCGAGCCAGCCGCATCATCTGTCTGCACAGGTCGGGAGAGGACCACCCTCTCCCGACCTTGCGTTCCTGATGGTGGTTAGTGCGGAAGCTTGAGCTTGCGCGGTTTGGGCGTAAGCTTATGGTGCTTTGCGACGATCCGTTCTGAAAGGAGCGCGAGATGGACGACCCGGTTCGACCGCTTGCCCTGACTCCCCCGATGGGGTGGAATAGCTGGAACACGTTCGGCGGCGCCATCAACGAGGCGGTGATCCGCGAGACGGCGGACGCCTTCATTAGCGAGGGCCTCAAGGACGCCGGGTACGACTATGTCGTCATCGATGACCTCTGGGAGGCCGATGAGCGGGTCGGTGGGCGGCTGACCTGGGATCCCGCGATCTTCCCCAGCGGCATCCCGGCGCTGGCTGATTACGTTCATAGCAAGGGACTGAAGTTCGGGATCTACTCCTGCGCGGGCAGTCACACCTGCGCGGGCAAGCCCGCCAGCTACGGCTACGAGGAGGTCGATGCCCAGACGTTCGCTGACTGGGGCGTCGACTTCCTTAAGTATGACTTCTGCTATGCCCCGGCGGGCGTTGATGGCCCGATGCTCTACCAGCGCATGGGCCAGGCGCTGCGCGCGACCGGGCGGCCCATTCTCTTCAGCCTCTGCGAGTGGGGTAGTCACAAACCGTGGGAGTGGGGTGTGCGGACCGGCGGGCATATGTGGCGGTCCACCGGCGATATCAACGACTCCTGGGAGTCAATCGTCAAGATCGGCTTCGAGCAGCAGGTCGGGCTGGAGGCCTACGCCGGCCCCGGGCACTGGAATGACCCTGACATGCTCGTGGTGGGGATGTACGGGAAGGGCAATGTCGCCCACGGCGGCTGCACCGACGCGGAGTACCGCAGCCACTTCTCGCTGTGGTGCCTGATGGCCTCGCCGCTGATGATCGGCTGCGATGTGCGCAGCATGAACCCCGCGGCGAAGGACATCCTGCTCAACCGCGAGCTCATCGCCGTGAACCAGGACCCGCTGGGCGTCCAGGGCTACCAGGTGGGGCGCGTGCCCTGGGCGTCGGACATTGCCGTCACCTGGGCCAAACCGCTCCAGGACGGCTCGATTGCCGTGGGCCTGTTCAACCTTGGCGAGCGTGACGGCCGGCGTATCGCTGTGGCCTGGGAGACGCTGGGCCTGCACGACCGGCGCCCCTGTCTCGTCCGTGACCTCTGGGCTCACGAAGACCTGGGCGTCTTCACCAGCAGTTTCGTTGCCCGCGTCAATAGGCACGACGTGGTGGCCCTGCGGATCATGCCCATGAACCAGCAGTGACCGGTACTGGGAACCAAAGATGGGGCCGGATGGCCCAATGACCAATCACTTCTCCAACATCAAGGAGCGAATCCAATGGCGACATCCTTACCGTTTCGGCAGATCCACCTTGACTTCCACACGAGCGAGGCGATCGACGGGATCGGCGCCGACTTCGATCCAGAGCAATTTGCCCAGACGCTCGCGCAGGCGCACGTCAACTCCATCAACGTCTTCGCGCTCTGCCATCACGGCTGGCTCTACTACGACACGGAAGCTTTTGCCGCGTACCGCCATCCATTCCTTGAGACGAATCTGCTGAGAGGCCAGATCGAGGCGTGCCATGCGCATGGCATCGCCGCGCCGATCTACGTCTCGGTGCAGCGCAATCAACAGAAAATGGAGGAGCACCCGGAATGGCGCGTGCTAAATTCCGACGGGCATCTCTTTGGCCCGGGCCCGTATGAGGACGGGTTCCGTCACCTGCTCTGCCTCAACACGCCCTATGTCACGTGGCTCAAGGACGTGGTCAGCGATGTGATGGCGAGTGTGCCGGTGGACGGCTTCTGGTTCGACATCGTCGACGCTCGTGACTGCTCCTGTCACTACTGCCGCCAGGGGATGATCGCGCAGGGGATGGAGCCCTCGAAGGTCGAGGACCGGATGGCGTATGCTCGGCAGGTCCTGAACACCTTCGTTCACGACATGTCCGCGCACGTGCGCGCGACGAAGCCCGAGGCGCTCATCTTCTACAATGCAGGGCACGCAGGTCCCCACCACCGTCCCATTCTCGACGCGTTCACCCATCTGGAGCTCGAATCACTGCCCAGCGGTGGATGGGGGTACCTCCACTTCCCGATTGCGGCGCGCTACGTGCGCAACCTGGGTCTGGACTATCTGGGAATGACGGGCAAGTTCCATACGTCGTGGGGCGACTTCCATTCGTACAAGAACGAGGCGGCGCTCGCCTTCGAGTGCTACCATATGCTGGCGCTGAACGCCAAGGTCTGCGTGGGAGATCAGCTCCACCCGCGCGGCGTGCTCGAGCCGGCGACCTACGATCTGATCGGTGGAGTCTACGAACAGGTCGAGGCCAAGGAGCCCTGGTGCGCCGGCGCTGAACAGCTTGTCGATATTGGCGTGCTGACGCCGGAAGAGTTCGATCCCGCTCTCAATCGCGTGGGGGTCGACTTTCGCCCGATGATGGGTGCCGTGCGAATGCTGCAGGAGGGCAAGCAGCAGTTCGACATGGTCGACTCCCTGAGTGACTTCAGTCGCTATCGAGTGCTTGTACTGCCGGACAAGATCCCCGTAGAAGGCACACTCGCTTCGAAGCTGCAGGCTTACGTTGACGCCGGGGGTGCCGTGATCGCCTCGTTCGCCTCGGGGATGGATGCAGCACAGACGGTGTTCGGGTGGGATGCGCTGGGCGTCACACTGACCGGGGAGGGTCCTCGGGATGCCTCAGGTGTGTTGGCCCGGGGTCGGGAGTATACCGCTCACAACTATGCGGAGTATCTACGACCGCGCGAAGGCCTGGGCAAGGGGCTGCCCTTAACGGAGCACGCAATGACGATGCGCGGCATGGCGATCGCTGCAGTGCCCGGAACCGAAGTACTCGCTGACGTCGTCGCGCCCTACTTCGACCGCACGTACCGGCATTTCTGTTCACATCGTCAGGCACCATCATCGGGTCGGATCTCACAGCCCGGCGTGGTGCAAAACGGCCGGGTCATCTACTTCAGCCATCCCATCTTCAGCCAGTATCAGACCGCGATCGCGACCCTCAACGTCCAGAAGGAGCACGGTCGCCAGGTGCTTCACCTCCTGCATTACGTGCCCGAGCGGCGCGGTGAGGCATTCGACGTAGTCGAGGATGTGGTGCCGCTGTATGGCGTCAACGTGTCGGTGAAAGCTGATGCGCCAGTCGCGCGCGTGACGTTGGTTCCGCAGGGCGAGGTCCTGTCCTTCGATCAACAGGATGATCGCGTTGTGTTCACTGTGCCCAAGGTCGAGGGGCACCAGATGGTGGAGATTGCACAGGAAAGAGGGTAGAGATGAAACCGAAGCGGGTTGCACGAAGACTGGATCGCAACTACGATCGCGGACAGGCGTTTGGGAGGAAGCTGCGGGAGATCCTGTTGGGGCGACGGAGCGGCGCCGGGTCGACCGAAGAGCCTCGGCGGCGTGGATGCCTGTTCAAGTTCTGAATCGCAGACACTATGGTAAATCTACCTAACACGGTGCCTGCGCCGGACTACCGACGCATGGTGGATGTCGCCTACAACCGGCGGCCCGACAGGCTGCCGGTCTACGAGCATCTGGTTAACGTAGCCTTCATGGAGAAGGCCACGGGGACGCAGTTCGAGGCGCTGGCGGGCGGCGACGACGCCGACCTGGCGCGCTACTTCGAGTACTACTGTGGTTTCTACCACGCGATGACCTATGACACTGTCTCATTCGAGGTGTGCATTACCGAGATCCTGCCCGGCGGCGGAGCGTTGTTGGGGGAGCACCCTGGCCCGGTCCAGACCCGCGCCGACTTCGACCGTTACCCGTGGGACGAGCTGCCCCAGAGGTTCTGGGCGGTGGCGGACCGGCGCTTCAGGGCGCTCGCAGCAACGATGCCACCGGGGATGAAGGCGCTCGGGGGTGTGGGCAACGGTATCTTTGAGATCAGCGAAGACCTCGTGGGCTACGAGCATCTGGCTTATATGTCCCACGATGACCCGGAGCTCTACGCGGACCTTTACCGGCGCATAGGCGACTTGATGGTCACGATCTGGAGTGAGTTCCTAGATCGTTACGCTGATCTCTTCGCGGTCTGCCGCGTGGGCGACGATCAGGGCTACAAGGTGAGTACGTTGGTGGCGCCCCACGTGATCCGCCAGCATATGGTGCCCCAGTACCGGCGTGTGATCGATCTGGTGCACCGAGCAGGTCGCCCATTCCTCTGGCACTCCTGTGGCAACATCTTTGCCATCATGGACGATATGATTGACGCTGGCATCGACGCCAAGCACTCGAATGAGGACGTGATCGCTCCCTTTGGGGCGTGGATCGAGCGCTTCGGTGATCGCATTGGCCTGGTTGGCGGTATTGACGTCGACATTCTCTGCCGCGACGACCCCCAGGCCGTCTTCGAGCGTGCTGTTGAGATGGGGCGCCGATTCCGCTCGCAGGCGCGGGGCTACGCTCTGGGATCGGGGAACTCAATCCCGGACTACGTCCCCGTGGAGGGTTATATGGCGATGATCCGCGCGGCTGAGGCGTTGCGAGCGGAGGAACTGATCGTTCAGGGACGTGCCGTGTGACGGGAGTGCGTATGCTGGGAGGCGTTAACCTTTGGCAGCAGTAGGATACACCAACGTCGTCCTTGTCGTTGCCGATGGCTTGGGATGGGGCGATGTGGGCTATGGCGGAAACCGCTACGCGTCGACGCCCGTGCTCGATCAACTTGCCGCCGACGGGTTGGTGCTGTCACAGCACTATACCGCGTCGCCCGGATCGGCGGCGGCACGTGCGGGTCTCCTCACCGGACGCTACAGCCAGCGGACCGGTGCGCTGAGTGGAGAGTCGAATCGCGGGCTGGATCGATTCTCGCTCAGCGAAGCCACGCTCGCCGATCTATTCAGGGCGGCAGGTTACGCCACGGGTATGGTCGGAAAGTGGCACAACGGGTTGTTTGACCTGCGTTACCATCCCAATCGACGGGGATTCGATGAGTTCCTGGGCTTCCTGAACGGCGGAAGTGACTACTTCGACTGGGTGATTGAGGCGAATGGCAAACCCATCTACGCGGATGGGCGCTACCTGACCGACGTGCTGACCGAGGGTGCGGTGGACTTCGTGGATCGGCACCACCAGGAGCCGTTCTTCCTCTACGTCGCCTACAACGCTCCGAGCCGCCCGTTACAGGCGCCCGAGGCCGAGGTGCGCGCCTGGCGTGAGATGGCTCGGTTCAACGAGGCGCTCTGCCGTCTCTACGCGATGATACACCGGCTCGACAGCGGCGTCGGCCGCATCCTGGAGGCATTGGCGTACCATGGTCTGTACGAAGACACGCTCGTGCTCTTCACCAGTGCGAACGGCCCATGGCTGGGCAACGAGCGTCTGGGCGATGGCCGGACGATGAGGCTTGATCGCGACAATGGTGGACTCCGTGGGATGCGAGGCGATGTGCTCGAGGGAGGTATCCGAGTGCCGACCATCGTGCGGTGGCCTGCAGGCCTTGGCACGGTGCGTCCGAGCGCGGCCGGCAGAGCCGGTCAGAACCGGATGGATGGTCGTCTGAACGCGGCCACAACGGTGGATGCGATGACCCACTTCTGTGACTGGCTGCCTACACTTACTGCAGCGGCGGGCGTAACCACGCGGCCGCCGAATGCTCTGGATGGCATCAACGTGCTCCCTGTGCTGCAGGGCAACTCCGACAGCGTGATTGAGAAGCGGTTCTGGCAGGCCAACCGCTATGAGCCGGTCCCGAACTGCAACGCCGCGATGCGCGATGGGCCCTGGAAGCTGTATTGGCCTGCCATTCCGGCGGCCATGGCCCAGCTACCCATCGACGAAGTATGGCGCCGAGGTATGGTCGGTGTGCCGCACTTCGAGACCACGATCGACAGCGCGCCGATCCGCCGCTCCGTGTCCCCATCGGGGAACCCCGAGCTCTACCGCATCGACGAGGATCCGTCAGAGAAGCTGAACCTGGCCCTGCGATTCCCGGACCGGCTCCGCGCGATGCAGCAGGATCTTGAGCGCTGGTTCGAGGAAGTGCACGCCGAGCGGCGCGCGCTGCCCGACGTCTGGCGGGGCACGCGCTAGAAGATCGACCTCGCTGGAGGCCGTTGCGCTCGCTCCCCAAGCGTAGCGTCGACCAGACCACACGTTGAGGCCAAGGAGCTATGATGCTGACGAACATCCACCCGCTCTCCGATGACACGCGTGTTGCCACGCTCCGGGATCGCGTCCTGTCCACGAAGGATGCGGTCCAGCTCCATCGCCTGCGCGACACTCCTGTCACTGATGCGCGCTCGTTGCGTGCTTCGGAGGGCGAGCCCTCATGGACCGTAAGGCGCGGCGTCCTGGCGCGCGACCGTCTTGCCGCGATGCGATTCGAGATCGACGAAATCGAGCTACTAGTAGGCCGGCTCCAAGCCGCAGAACCGAAACCCGCGGACGTCGATACCGCGCGGGCATACCTGGCGAGCTACACACTCGATTTTCCGGGCCAGACGGGTCATTGCGAGCTCGACCTCGGACCGCTGATGCGACTCGGCCTCGATGGGCTGGCAGCGCAGACCCGCGTGCAGCGTGACGCACTTACCTTTGCGCAGCCCGCAACCGATTCTGCTGTGTATGAGAGCTTCCTTCTCGCGCTGCAGGGCCTGTCGACGATGATCGAGAACGCTGCTGCTATGGTGAACGCCGCAATGCTCTGCGCCGATGACGGGCGACGACGTGAACTGCAGGTACTGGCAGACGCGTGCAGCGCAGTCGCGCACAAGCCGCCAGACTCCTTCCTGGAGGCGATCCAGCTCCTTTGGTTCGCGCTCATCGGGGTGATGAACGCCGATCGCGCCTGGCTGGTGGTACCGGGCCACCTGGACCGTACGCTGTGGCCCTACTACGAAGTTGACATCGCTCGCGGTGCCCTAACGCGCGAGCGCGCTCTGCTCTTGATCGAGCATCTCTACATTGCCATCAACGCGTACATCCCCGATGGCCTGGCGATGTCGGTGATGGTCGGCGGTCGCGATACCGAAGGCTGTGATGTCACCAACCCGCTCTCGTACCTCTGCCTTGAGGCCCTGCGTCGGACGAAGATGATCTACCCAACCGTGGGTGTCTGCTGGCACGAAGCGACCCCTGATGCCCTGGTAGATCTAACCGTTGACCTGATGGGCCACGGCTTCCCGACGCCGGCTTTGTTCGGCGACGCGACGATCCAGCGCGGGCTGCGCGCGCTGGGCGTGCCCGACGATGAAGCTTGTCGCTACATCAACTCAACGTGCGTGGAGATCACGCCTTCAGGTGCCAGCAATGTGTGGGTGGCTTCGCCATACTACAACACCTGTGGCCTGCTGCTCGAGGAGATAGCTGCGCAGGCCGATCGGCCTGCGGCGACCTTCGAGGCCTTTGTCGAGCGCTACCATCACAGGCTCGGGGCCGCGGTCGCGGAAGGTGTCGCCACGCAGAACGCGGCACGTCAGGCTCGTGCCGCTGGGATGCGTCGCCCGCTGCAGAGTGTTTTCACGCGCGACTGCCTCGCCCGCGGGCAGGACATCGAGACAGGGGGGGCGCGCTACAACTGGGTGGAGTGCTCGTTCATCGGCCTGGCGAACCTTGCGGATGCGCTCTATGTGATCCGGGAGGAGGTCTACCAGGAGGGGCGGCTAACCCTGGCCCAACTGAAGGCGATCCTTGACGCCGACTTCGCAGGACTGGAGGCGACGCGCCAGCGGTTCCTCAACGGCTACCCCAAATACGGGCAGGGTAACGATGCTGTCGATGTGCTGCTCGCGGAAACAGTTGCGTTTCTGACTGATACCTGCGCCGGCTTCGCCATGGCGCCGGATGACAGTCCGTATGTGCCGGGGGCCTTTGCCTGGGTGATGCACGAGCAGCTCGGGCGGCAGACCGGGGCGACACCTGACGGACGACGTGCCGGCTTTCCGTTTTCTGACGGATGCGGTCCGGCCCAGGGTCGGGAGTCCTGCGGACCCACCGCGGCGGTGCTCTCCGTTACCGGCTGGGATCACAGCCGCATGATCGGCGGCCTGGCCTACAACCTGAAGTTCAGCAGTGCGCTCTTTGGCTCGCCCGATGGCTACGCCGGACTCAAGGCCCTGGTCCTCACCTATCTCCAACGGGGTGGGTTCGAGGTCCAGGTGAACGTCGTCGATGGCGAGACGCTAAAGGCAGCACGCTCCCACCCCGAGCTGTACCGGGATCTTATCGTGCGCATCGGTGGGTATGCGGACTATTTCACGAGGCTCTCTCCCGAGATGCAGGACGAGTTGATCCTGCGGACGGAGTTTGGTGGATTCTGAGCGAACGGCGAAAAGGCGAGGAAGCTGGGATGCTGTCGAGAGTGCGTGGTGCTGGCTACGCCCGTCTCCGTAGGTTCCTGGCAGATCGATGATTCGCCGTCGGGATTCGCGTCTTGTTACCGGCGGATCATAGATCTGGCGCGAACGGCCCGACTGCCTGGACTGTCGGCGACCAGGGAGTCGCGCATGGTTTGCGCACCCGCTTCCACCTCGAAGTAGACAGAACGATCAGGAGGCCGAATGACTGACAGACTGGCGCTGTTTGGCGGTCCAAAGACGGTTACGTTGGCACAGGATTACCGTTGGCCTGTGTTAGGCCAAGCGGAGATCGATGCGGTGGTTGGGCTGATGCGCGAGGGGCGCATCTCGATCGGCGATGGGTCTGGCCCAATCGGCGATCTGGAGGCGGCGTTCGCGAGATACACTGGCGCGCGGTACGCCCTGATGCATAATAGTGGGACGGCTGCACTCCACGCGGCCTACTATGGCGTTGGCGTCGGTCCGGGCGATGAGGTTCTGGTCCCCTCCTACACCTGGCACGCGACGGCGGGTGCTGTCGTGGCGGCGAACGGGGTGCCGGTCTTCTGCGAGAGTGACCCACGGACGCTCAACCTCGACGTCGATGACGCGGCACGGCGGATCACGCCCAGGACCAAGGCCATCGCCGTGGTTCATATGTGGGGCAACGTCGCTGACTTGGATGCCGTGATGGATCTGGCGCGGGCGCGGGGCCTTGCGGTGGTCGAAGACTGCTCCCACGCTCACGGCGCGACCTGGTGCGCTAAGCACGTGGGGACGATCGGGGATGTAGGCGCCTTCAGCCTGCAGGGGAGCAAGGTGCTTGTCGCTGGGGAGGGTGGGATGCTGATCACCAATGATCCCACCATCTTCGACCGAGCGTTGGTCCTCGGCAGTCATGGTCGCATCCAGTACCACGCGCACGATGATACTGTGCGCGAGCTGACTACGGGCCTCGGCTTCAAGTACCGTCCACACCCCCTCGGCGCGGCGATCGCGTTGGAGCAGTTCAGGAGCCTCGATGTCTGGAATGCCGGGCGCCGCGACAACTACGACTACCTGATGACGGGGCTGGCGGATCTCCCTGCACTCAAGATCACCCAGACGCACGCGGGAGCGGTGCGCGGCGGGTACTACGGTACGCGCCTCCTCTACGACCATGCGAAGCTTGTGGGCATCTCACGCGGCGCGTTGCTAAAGGCGCTACGGGCCGAAGGGGTAGAGGTCGACGTCGAGCGCTATCCGCTGCTCCACCTCACGCCCTACTACCGCAACCGCCAACGGGCTTACGATGGCTATCTTGCGCCGACCGCGCGACCGGATTTTGACGCCACACCCTACGAATCGGGTGACCTCCCCGCCACCGAATGCTTTCACCAACAGCTTCTGGCGCTCCCGGTGTATACCACGCCACAGTTCCCGCTGCTGGACCAGATCATTGAGGCCTTCCACAAGGTGATGTCCGGCACAAGTGTTGAAGAGCTAAAGGACGCGGAGGAGCGTGGCGATCCCGTCCTCTTCGAGTGACGATGGCTGACGCAGTCGATCGTGAAGTTCTGTTCACCGCCGATCCGGATTCGCGGGCCTTGGCCCTGTCCGAGGTGCTGGCTGCGGCGCCGGGAGCATCGATCCGGCACTGGCTAGCGACAGACGTGGGATGGGTGACCTTGGTGCATGGGTGGTCGGACCTTGTCGCCTCTTTCTACGAACGTCCACCGATTTTCTGTCGCCACATGTACCCGGCGCAGGTGCGTGTTCCCCTGATGCAGGACTCTGCTGACCTCGAGGCTCTTGCCGACGCGAGCGCGTCTCTGGCCCAGCGTCTCATCCCTGAGCGGCCGTTTTCGGTGCAGACTCGGCTGCTTGGCAGGGGCTGGCCCTTCGGTCCGTACCTCGTCAACACACGGCTGGCAGAGATGTGCGTTGGGCTGGGGGCGACCCTTGACGTCCGGAACCCGGTGGACGTGCTATCAGTCGTTCTGACGCCGGACGAGGGATTCCTTGGGGTATCGTGCGCTGCTGACAATCTGAGCGACTGGGCCGGCGGGGCGCGGCGGTTCCGCCGGGAGCCTGACCAGATCAGCCGAGCCGAATTCAAGCTGCTAGAAGCGATGGAGATCTTTCACCTGGACGCGCCCCATGAGGGCCTGGTGCTGGATCTCGGGGCGGCGCCCGGTGGCTGGACACGGGTGATGCGATCGGGCGGCGCGAGCGTCGTTGCCGTGGATCCCGCGGACCTGGCCCCGGTGCTCGCGCGCGACCCTCAGGTACGCCACGTGCGCAGCCTTGCGCAGGTCTATTTACCAGATGCGCGCCAGCGCTTCGACGTTATCCTCAACGACATGCGGATGGATGCCCGAGACTCGGCGCGGGTGATGAGCCTGGCCGCCGATCGCCTCGGCCCCGCCGGATGGGCGCTCGTGACGCTCAAGCTGCCGAAGGGCGGCGTGACGCAGGTGCTTTCCGCGGCCCTCACGCTGTTGCGTCGGCGCTACACCCTGATTGGCGTGCGCCAACTCTTCCACAACCGCAGCGAGGTGACCGCGGCCCTCCGGCCAAAACCGCCGGGCGCCGGATAGATGGGCCCTAGCTGATTGGATTGGGCCGAGCCAGGTCGGACAGGTCGGGAGCCTCTAGGCGTGGTCCCGGGTGGGCGGGCACCTCGCCAAAGCGCCTGTGTTCCACCCAGTCCGTGCGGGCTTCCACGATCTCGTCGTGGGTCCGTGCCACGAAGTTCCACCACATCAGGATCTGCTCAGCGAACGGTATCCCTCCGATCAGCAGCACACGCCCCCCGCCTTTGCTCCTGAAAGCCGCTGACGCGCGGTGCGTCCCCAGACTGTACAGCCTCTGTTGCTGTAGCGGATTACCCTCGAATTCGCAGTTCCCCTCCAGAAGCATGAGGGCGTGCTCGTAGGACGGCTGCACGTCGAACGCCAGCGCAGCCCCCGAATGGATCGTCAGATCGGCGCCAAGGATCCCCGAATAGTGGGTCGCGGGCGAGGTCGTGCCTTCGAGTGTGCCAGAGAACAACCGGATCACGCCACCGGGAAGCTCGACCGCCGGCACCTGGGCGATGGACTCAAACGCAGGTTCCATGGCGCGGTGCGCGTCGGGTAGAGCGGCCCAGAGCTGCACACCGCTGAGCCGACCGCTGTTTGCCACTGGTGTCCGCTCGGCGTGAGCAATGCCCCGGCCGGCCGTCATCACATTCACGACGCCCGGTGTGGCCACGGCCTCATAGCCCAGACTGTCATTGTGGCGCACCTCACCGGCAAGCAGCCACGTTATGGTCTGCAAACCGATGTGGGGGTGGGGCGCGATGTCCATCGGGCTGACCTCGCCGAATGACACCGGACCGAAGCGGTCCAGGAAGCACCAGGGGCCAACCATCCGCCGCTGTCGGATGGGAAGCGCCCGCGCGATCTGCAGGTCGCCGAGCCGGATGTCCCGGCTGGCGTACGACTCAAAGGTGTGGCTGGTACTCATGTAGCCCTCCTGCTATGCTATCCAAGGAATGTGCCGGCCTGCAGCTCCTCGAATGCCCGGCGGAGCTCCTCTTGTGTGTTCATCACGATTGGTCCATACCACGCCACAGGCTCCCGTAGCGGCTTCCCAGAGACGAGAAGGAAGCGGATGCCCTCATCGGCGGCCTGAACCACGACCTCATCGCCCTCGCCGAACCGTACGAGCGAGCGGTTGTCGGCCTGCGATGGCGGCTTGGTGTCCGCCCAGCCCACTGGCTCGGTGGGAACCATTAGGGGCCCCGAGGCGTTGCAAAACTCACCCGCACCGGCGAAGACGTAGGCGAAGGCGTTGCGACCTGCCTCGACCGCGAACGCTCTCCGGGTTCGTGGTGGAACTGAGACATCGAGATAGATGGGTGCAGCTGCTACACCGTCGACCGGGCCGGTTGTCCCGTTATAGGCCCCACACACGACGCGGACCTCGGTGCCATCCTCCTCGATGACCACGGGTATCTCGGACGCGGTCACGCCCTGGTAACGGGGCGGCATCATTTTCAGCGCCGCGGGGAGGTTAGCCCAGAGCTGGAACCCGTGCATACGGCCTGCGGCGTCACCCTTGGGCATCTCCTGGTGGATGATGCCTCGGCCTGCTGTCATCCACTGGACGTCACCTGGACCGATCACGCCGCTGTTGCCCAGACTGTCCCCGTGCTCGACGGTGCCTGCGAGCACATACGTAATCGTCTCAATACCTCGGTGCGGATGCCACGGGAAACCTGCCAGGTAGTCCCTGGGGATGTCGTTGCGGAAGTCGTCGAGGAGAAGGAAGGGGTCGGATGCGCTGGTGTCACCGAACCCAAAGGCGCGTCGCAGGTGCACCCCCGCGCCTTCGAGCGCCGGCTTTGCCTTGATTATCTGAGCGACGGGTCGTACGGTCATCTGGGCCTCCTTCACTTCCTGGGTATCCGATCATCGGGTCGCCATTGCCTTGCCGGTATGGCCAATGACCACAACATTGTAGCACGTCCAGGCAACTGCTGGATACGGAATGGCGCGTCCGTGCCGCCAGGCGTGCACGCGCCAACGTCACACTTGGCGCGGGCAAAGATGACAGTTGGCCCCGCACTGAACCGTCTCCACAGATCAGCTCGGCTTGACAACAGGAGTACCACGGTCTATCTTGACAGAGGCCCGAACGCTCGACAGTGAGCTGGTCGGGGTGCCGGATCATCAAGATGGTATGGCGACAGAACAATCCGTCGGAGAGTCGCGCGATTCGTATTCCAGGCGAGCCGTAGCGGTGCGAGGGTACAGCAGCTTCGAGGGCAACCTGAGGGAGCTGGCGGGCTTGCTCGGTTGCGATTCGGGCTAGAGCACCCAGGCGCAGTATGCGGCCGTCCGGTGGATCTCTTCGCCGATATGAACACCTGTAGGAGGCGGTCGTGACACCACGTGAGATCGTGCGACGGACCATACGCTTCGAGGGAGCCGATCGGATGCCCTATAGCCTGCCTCAGCCTTACGGGACTGACATCGCCTGGATCGGCATGACGCCCTCGCCCGATGCCCGCCCCCGGCAAGGCATTGATGAATGGGGCGCGGTCTGGGCCAACATCGGTGTGTCCAACCTCGGCGAGGTCAAGGATGTACCCCTCAAGGACTGGGCCGACTGGGATGCCCTGACCATTCCTGACATCCGCGAGCCTCATCGCTGGGAGAGCCTTGACGGGGCACGCGAGGTTGCCGGCGATAAGTTTCTGATCGGGAGCGGGATCTCTCTGTATGAGCGGACGCACTTTGTGCGCGGTCTCGAAAACGTATGGATGGATATCTACCTTGCGCCGGAGAAGCTAGGACGGCTAATCGACGTCCTGGTCGAGATGAACCTGTACGCCATCGAGCGCTATGCCGCGGCTGACGTGGACGGGTTCATGTTCTGCGACGACTGGGGACTCCAGCATCGGCTCATGATCTCACCAGCCTCGTGGCGCAAGATCTGGAAGCCACGTTACGAGCGGGTGTATAGGGCGGCGCACGCGGCAGGACTTCTGACGCTGCTCCATAGTTGCGGCGACATCACGCAGATCATGGACGATCTGATCGAGATAGGCCTCGATGTCATCCAGATGGACCAACAGGAGAACATGGGCGTCGAGCTGCTGGGTGAGCGCTTCGGGGGCCGGATCACGTTCTGGTGTCCTGTGGACATCCAGCAGACGATGGTGCGGGGGACTTTGGATGAGATACGCGCCTATTGCCGAAAGTTGGTGCAGACGCTTGGGCGCCCCGAGGGTGGGTTCATCGCGCAGTGGTATGGAGATCCGGTAGGCGCAGGGCATCGCGCCGAAGCGATCGAGGCTATGAGCGAGGAGTTTGTGCGGCTGAGTACACCCAGGGAATGGTGATTCGGGATCGGTGACTGGGGAGATGGTCGAAGTAGAGAGAGGCTACGGGGAGGGATAGGAATGGCTGGTGCAACGGAGATGACATTGGATGAGGCACACCTCGCATTCGCGAAGCAGGCGAATGGTGAGGTATGGTCGCTTCTGGATAAGGCCGACCGATCGGCGGATGAGGATCACGCCATGGTTGTGGCGGCCTTTGCGTCGCTGTATCACTGGCGGGCTGTGGGTCAGGCTGTGCATCACCAGCGTGGTGAGTGGCTGATCGCACACGTGTTCACCGTTCTGGGTGATGTGCGTCCTGCGGTGGCGTATGCCGAGCGCTGCATGGCGACGACCGAGGCGCACCGCGGCCAGATGACGGACTTCGACTTGGCATATGCCTATGAGGGCCTTGCTCGGGCCCACGCTCTGGCTGGACGCGACCAAGATGCCCGGCACTACCTGGCGGAGGCGATGAGGGCAGGATCGGAGATCCTGGATCCAGACGACAGGAGCATCTTCGAGGGTGACGTTCAGGGAGGCGACTGGCACGGAATCCAGTAGGGCTCAGGCTATATGCACTTTGGACTAGGCATGGTGGTGCGGTTCTCGACTGGAGGTTTGCATGACAACAGGGCCGTCGGTCAATGAGCGGATTTACATGGTCATCCGGCAGGTGCCGCCGGGGAAGGTGACGACCTATGGACAGGTGTCCAAGATCGTCGGGACGGTGAGCGCGCGGCAGGTGGGATATGCCCTTGCCGCTGTCCGTGAGGCCATGAACGTGCCATGGCAACGTGTGGTCAACAGCCAGGGAAAGGTGAGTCTTCCCGGTAGCGATCAGCAACACATGCTGGAGGCTGAGGGCGTGGTGTTCGATGCCCAGGGCAGGATCGACCTGAAGCGCTTTGGGTGGTCTGGACCCGAGGATGCCTGGCTCGAAGCGAACGGGTTTGATGTGACATGGTTCTGGAGCCGCTAGAGCTGCGGATCAGGCGGGCAAGCAGTGCCGACATCCCGACCTTGGCGGCGATGAACAAGCGCCTGATCGAGGACGAGGGCCATCCCAACCCGATGACGGTGGCACAACTCGCGGACCGGATGGCGAGCTTCCTGGCGGCTGACTATACCGGATATCTGGCGTTGCGGGGAGACGAACCCGTAGGCTATGCCCTGTGCCGGGACGATGGTGATGCTTTCTACTTGCGCCATCTCTACGTCGAGCGGGGCCATCGGCGTCAGGGAATTGCCAGGACCTTCCTGGACTGGCTTTTCGCTAACGTCTGGCCAAACAAACCCGTTCGCCTGGACGTTCTTGCCCACAACGAGGACGCGATCGCGTTCTACACGGCCTATGGGTTCCGCGTGATGGTCTTGGGACTCGAGAAGGGGACGATGCCGCGTGACACGTGATCTCCGCGAGACCGTGGATAGCCGTTCTGATTGTCCTGTGCTGACTTGTGCCATTTCCCGCCCTGACTACAATCGGAACCCAAGGAACGCCCAGGCGGAAGGAGAGAGCGATGGCCCTACGGCGCGAGCTGGCCTGTGTGGAGGGTGACCCGAATCAGATCGACTCATTCGTCGCGTGTCTCGTAGCCGTGCTTCATGCCTGGGATCGCCCCGAGAGCTACGACTGGGTGGCAGGGCTGGCGGGTGTGGCCTTCTCGCCGGTGCTCGACCATGGAGAGGACTGCACAGCCTGGTGGATGGAGTCCGGGTCCGAATCGCGTATCGGGTTTCTGGGTTGCGCCTTGGGTTTCACCGTCGACCGGGTGATGCGCGAAGCACAGTGGGATGACGATGCCCGGGCGGCCTTCGCCGCCACGGGGCTGCTCCCTGCTCCTCACGAGCAGCATTTTGCCAGACTGCGCGCAGCATACGACCGTGGTGACGCCGTGGTGCTCCGTACCTGGCCCTCTTGGAGCGTGTTGACCGGTTGGGGAGATGATCTCGACTCGCTGCGCTTTGCCACGGTCCCCGGTTTTGCCGATCTTGTGAAGACGATCTGGGGGCCAGCCCGGGCGCAACTGGCCTATCTGCTCAACCCGATCGATCCCTGCAAACCCTTGGAGCAGAGCATCACAAGCGCTCTTCGCTACGGTGCCAAAATCGCGCGGGGGCGCGGGCCGGAGGAGAGTCTGGAGTATGGTGCAGCCCTCTACACCGCGGCCGCAGCGCGGATGCACGAGGCTGAGTTCTGTCCTTCGTGTGGCGCGGACGCGGATAGCTGCGCTCACCGCACGTTGATGCGTATGTTGGGCACACAGCGCAGCGCGGTAGGGTTCCTTGAGTATGCGCGCGAGCTGGTGGGTGATGATCTGCCCTGGCATGCGGCGGTCGCAACGTTTGAGGCGATGGCCGAGATCACGGGTGTCTACTGCGACTGGCAGGAATTCCACACCAGCTGGGCCGATGCCGGCTTCCGAGCCGGTCTGGGACGGGACTTCCACACCCTCGCCGAGTTGCAGCTCCAGGCCGCGGACGCACTGACCGAGCTGTCAGCTGCATGTGACCGGCAGTTGGCGCCCTGAGCCGACTCACTAACCTTCGCCACGCCAGAGGTGCTGCATTTCCTCGCACGTCTCGAGCAGGGCGTCGAGTGGCCCGCACGCCTCCACCCGACCGTCCTTGAGCACCAAGACCTGGCTCGCGCGCCGTAGCGCGGGCCGCCGGTGGCTGACGACCAGGCAGGTGGCGCCCCGCTCTCGTAGCTTGTCGACGCGCTGCCACAATAACCGTTCCGTCTCCACGTCCAGGGCGCTGGACAGATCGTCGAACACGAGCAACTCCGGCTGACGGATGAACATCCGCGCGGCAGCTGTACGTTGACGCTGTCCCCCTGAGAGGCGCACGCCCTTGGCGCCCAGCAGCGTGTCAAGGCCGGCGGGCAAGTCGCCCACGTCCTGGTCGAGCACCGCCAACCATAGCGCCTCCGCCAAGTTGACGCGGTCCTCCGGAAGCCCCATCAGGATGTTGTCTAGCAGGCTCTCGCTGAAGAGCAAAGGCACCTGTGGTGTATATGCGCTCCGCGGCGGCGTGAAGAACTCAGCAGGGCGTTCGACTGGGTTTCCATTCCAACGGATCTCGCCCTCGAACCCAGCGGATGTGTCATCGAGCCCACGCGCTGTTCTGTCGTCCAGAAGGCCCAACAAGGCTCGCAGCACCGTCGTCTTTCCCGAGCCTACGCGGCCCGTGATGACGGTGAACGAACCGGCCTCAAGGTGAAGATCGATGTTGTGAATGCCGCGGCCCGACTCGTTGTACGTGTAGGTCAGGCCGGTCACATCCAGTGTCGTGAGGGCGCCCACTGGCTGTCTCGCGGCATTGGGCGCTACGTCCAGCCCAGCAGCGGACGGGCTCTGCCTTGCCGGCGCTACGAGTTGAGCCGGTGGAGCCCCCGGCATAAGGTCCAGCAGACGTCGGACTGAGACACCAACCTGCTTGTACCAGGCCAGCTTTCCTCCGAAAGTCGCGGGGAACTCTGTGACGTAGGCGAGGTAAACCATGAACAGTGCCAGATCACCGATGCTGAGGGGCGACTCACCTCGGTAGGCTGCCCGAGCGATCAGTACGAGAACCAGGCCGGCGCCCAGACTCGCCGTGTTCCTGTAGGCCGCATTCAGGACCGTGCTGTAAACGCGATCTCTGACGACGGCTTGGCCGCGCACCAGCCCGAGTTGGCGGAAGCGCTTCACGATTCGAGACTCGGCTGTGGCAACCTGAATGGCCTGAACAGCCCCGTACATCTCGCCAACGAAGCCTGAGACCTGCGCAGTGGCCTCGCGGCTGGCGACGCGCAGCCCCTCCACTTTCTGTGACGCCCAGTTGCTCAATGCTACAGCAATGAGCAGTGGGACGAAGGCCACAGCCGTGATCCAGGCATCAATGCGCACCATCACCACTGCAGCCACTATGGCAAAGATGCCAAAGCCGAGGGTTAGCAGCGACTCCGCCATGAAGATCCCGATCTCGATCACGTCGTCCCGGAAACGGCTGACGGCGTCACCTGGGGAACCCGGGACTGCCTTTGCGCCAGGTCGCGCCAGTATGTGCGCGAACAGGTTCGTCCGGAGCAGGGTCGTCAGGTTGTACTGGAAGCTGAAATAGACAACAACATCGCCGAAGATGATGAACGCACGCGCCAACGCCACTGCGACCAAGAGCGCGATCAGCGTCCAGAGCGCCTCTCCGGTCGGTGATTGGGCCGGCAGCGCATCAAAGATGCGGCGGGTGATCAGCGCGCCGATCTGAGGAGAAACACCCCACGCAAGGATCTCAAGGACTCCCAGGAGCACATAGATCATTGGGCGATGGCGTGCCATGCGCCAGAGGTACCACCATGTGGGATGATCCATCCACGGCTCCGGCGCGGACGTCACCGTGCCACGCTCGGTTATCACACCATCACCTCTTCCAGCCCTGTCTCCAGGAGCCCATGGAAGTGCGACGCCGGGTCAGCAGCGAGGAAGTCTCGAGTTCCGCGCTCCAGGATCCTGCCGTCCTCGAGAATCATCACCTCGTCAGCCCGCGCGATGGTGTTCAGCCGGTGGGCGATGATGATAGCCGTGCGTCCCTCGAGGAGCCGATCCACCGCGTGCTCGATGAGCTGTTCCGTCGCCGGGTCCAGGCGCGACGATGCCTCGTCGAGCACGACCAGACCTGGGTCTCGCAGGAAGATCCTCCCAAAGGCCAGGAGCTGCGCTTGGCCCGCGGAGAGTCCTCCTCCCCCGCCTTCGAGCATCGTGTCCAGCCCATTGGGCAGGCTGGCTAGCCACGGGCCCAAACCGAGAGCCTCTATGGCCTCATGTAGGCGCTCGTCCGGGACCGTCCCGTCGAAGAATGTGAGGTTGTCACGCACCGAAGCACTGAAGAGCTGGATGTCCTGGGTCACAATGCTCACCCGCTGGCGCAGTCTTGCGAGGTGCACTTCACGAACATCGGTTCCGGGCACTGGGCCGAGACGCACGCTGCCCTCATCGACATCGTAGAACCTCAGGAGTAAGCGGGTCAGCGTCGTCTTGCCGCTGCCGGTGCGCCCGAGTAGGCCCAGCACCGTGCCGGGCGCCAGGCTGAAAGTGATGTCACGCAGGGCGGCTTCGGACGTGAGTGGCTGGCCCCCATTGTACCCGTCGACAGTCTGATGGGGCTGGTCGCTGTAGGCGAAGGTTACACCGTCGACATGCACGGCCAGCGCGCCGGAAGGTAGTCCATGTGCGTGGCCTGCGTCGACCTCGTCCAGTCGGTTGCGCGCCTCCAGCAGCAGTCGCACCCGCCCGATTCCGGCGCTGGCCCGCTGGAGCTCCTGGAGTTGGTGCGAGATCGCCCGTAGGGGAGTCTCGAGCATGCTCGTGTAAGTGTAGACCAGGAAGACCGTACCGATCGTGATGAGATCGCGCCGATATAGAAAGGCGCCGACGGCGAATGCGCCCGCGATGCCAAGCGCCACGAGGATGAATGTGGCATTGAACACGTAGTTGATCATCAGAGCGGCTTTCAGCGACTTTCGTAGCAAGTCGCGCATCAGCGCCTGGAAACCTCGCATGACGTAGGCCCGAGCGCCATTGGCGCGGATGTCCTCGGTACCTGCCAACCGCTCCTCCAGGAACCCGAAGAGATCTGCCGCAGCTTGGCGTTCGGCATCGTAGTGGGGAACGGCGATGTTGCGCAGGCCAAGCAGCACGGCCAGCGTCGCCACGGCAAAGCTACCCACCACGGCGCTCACTCGCCAGTCAACTCGCACGAGCACGATGATCACGCCCACAACGAGCACGCTGTTGCCCAGGATCTGGATGATGAACTGCGAGAAGAAGTTCGATATTGCGGTGACGTCACCGTCGATGCGCTCGATCATCTCCCCAGGTCGGTGGGCCTTGTGGAAGCTCGGGTCCAGGCCTAACGTGTGGGCCACGAGGTCAGTGCGGAGGGCGTTGGTTGCCGTCCAACTGACAGCCTCGCTTTGATAGGTCGTCAGCACCGCGATGCCCTGTTGGAGCAGCGCCAGCGAAAGGTAGAGCCCGGCGTACCGCAGGAGTAGCCCTGGCGCTGCCTGGGTAGTCACCCCGTCGATGAAGCCGGCGACGATCTGTGGGTTCACGAGTCGCAGCGCGATGTCGCCCAGGAGCAGCAGCCCTAGCAGGCTGGCCCGAAGCCATTGGGGCTTGAGGTACTGGGCGAGCAGACCGACATAGGCGCGCAGGGGAAGTTTCACTTGTTACAGGATACCACTATGGCGCTGGATCGCCCACACTACCATCTCCAGGGAGACGACACATGCGCTCACACGAACACGGCCGGCGCCTAGGCCTTGGGCGGATTCGGCCGAAGGATTCGGCCGAGAGGTCCGGGTGAACACTTCAGGCGCGCCGGGTCAGCCGAACCGACCGGTGATGTACTCCTCGGTGCGTTTGTTCTTCGGGGCGGTGAAGACCTGGCGGCCAGGGCCCCACTCGATGAGCTGTCCCTGCAGGAAGAAGGCGGCCCAGTCCGCGATGCGCGCCGCCTGCTGGACGCTATGGGGCACGATGAGGATCGTGTAGTCCTGCTTCAGGTCCTGGAGCGTCCGCTCAACCTTGAACGTTGAGATGGGATCGAGCCCCGAGGTAGGCTCGTCGAGCATAATCACCTCGGGCTGCAGCGCGAGCGACCGCGCGAGGCAGAGCCGCTGCTGCTGCCCGCCGGACAGCGCGTAGGCGTTGTCCCCGAGGCGGTCAGCGATCTCATCCCAGAGCACGGCCTGTTTCAGCGCTCGCTCGACAGCCGCGTCGAGCGTTGCCGGGTCCTTGACGCCTGCCAGGCGGAGCCCGTAGATGACGTTCTCGTAGATCGACATCGGTAGCGGCACAGGTCGGGCGAAGACGATTCCCAGGCGCCGTCGGAGCTGGGTCACATCATAGTCGCGTGCGAGAATGTTCTCACCGTCCAGAAGGATCTGCCCGCTCTGCGCGGCCACGTCCGCCTGATCGTTAAGCCGGTTGAGGGTACGCAGCATCGTGCTCTTGCCGCCGCCGGAAGGACCGAAGAGCACGTTGATCTGATGGGCATAGATGTCCATCGTGATGCCCTGCAGGCTCTCCGTGCCGTCAGAGTAGGCAACCGCCAGGTCCTGAACATGGATCTTGACGTCGGATGCACCGTCAGGCGTTGTCACTGTACGGACACTCACTTTCCCTGATGTCTGGGCGCCTTACCAGACGCGCTTCTGGCGGTAGTATCGCCGGATGAGGGTGGCGATGAGGTTCAGCGATAGGACGAAAGTCAGCAGGACCATCGCGGTCCCATACTGAATCTGAAGCGGCATCCCCGGCACCTGAGTGCTGATGACGAAGAGGTGGTAGGGGAGGGCCATGGTCTGGTCAAAGATCGAGCTTGGGAGTTTCGGCAGGAAGAACGCGGCTGCGGTAAACAGGATGGGTGCGGTCTCGCCCGCAGCGCGCTCGATGCCGAGGATGATGCCAGTTATGATGCCCGGCAGCGCCTGAGGCAGCACGACCCGTCGGATCGTCTGCAGGCGCGTTCCGCCAAGGCTGGTGCTCACGAGACGGAAAGACTGCGGTACGGCTCGGAGCGCCTCTTCAGCGGTGCTGATGATCACAGGTAGCGTCATAATGCCCAAGGTGAGGGATCCGGCGACGATAGACGTGCCGAAGTTCAGGAAGATCACGAAGAGGCCCAGTCCAAAGAGACCGTAGACGACCGAGGGAATACCAGCCAAGTTGATGATGGCAATGCGGATGGCGCGCGTCGTGGCGTTATCCTTTGAGTACTCGGACAGGTAGATCGCGGCGCCCAGCCCAATCGGGACCGCAACGATGGCGGTTCCGACTGTCAGCGCGAGGGTGCCGATGATGGCCGGTAGGAGCCCTCCGGCCTTCATGCCGTCGCGCGGCATCTCGGATAGGAAGCTCCAAGAGATCGCGCCGGCGCCCTCAACGACAATGTAGGCAATGATCCCGACGATGGGCAGAATAACGAGCACTGCTGTCAGCGAGATCACGCCGAAGGCGATGCGCTCTGAGACTTGTCTGGATATCATGGCTAGGAGAGCATCCGCTCAGCGCGCTTCGTGCGCCTGAAGACGACCATGGCGGCCGCCATGTTGATCGCGAAGGTGATCACGAACAAGGTTAACCCGACCGCGAAGAGCACGTGGTAGTGCGTACTGCCCTGGGCCACTTCACCCATCTCAGCAGCAATCGTCGCGGTCATAGTGCGTGCCGGCTGGAAGATGTCGAACGGGCTGCTGGGAAGGCGTGGGGCGTTTCCGGTGACCATCATCACGGTCATAGTCTCCCCGATCGCGCGCCCGACACCCAGCATCAAGGCCGTGAGGATGCCTGATTTCCCCGCCGGGACGACGATCTTGGCGATCGTCTGCCACCGGGACATGCCAAGAGCAAGTCCGGCTTCCCGGTAGGTCTTGGGCACTGTATCGAGCACGTCCTCGACAACACTTACCACTGTGGGTAGGGCCATCCATGCCAGTAGGACAATGCCGGTGAATGCCGTCAGTCCTGTGGGGATGTCCAGAGCCACGCGGAACGCCGGCACGATAACCAGCATTCCGATGAAGCCAATGACGACGGAGGGGATCCCGGCTAGCACCTCGACCACAGGCTTGAGGATATCACGTGCCCAATCGGGAATGATCTCCGCGATGAAGATAGCCGTCGCCACGCCGAGGGGCAATGCGATCAGGGCCGCACCGACGGTGACAATGAGCGAGCCGGCGATCAGCGGCAGAAGCCCGAAGTAACCCTCGATTGGGTACCAGCGGGCTGACAACAGGCTGGATAGCGGAACCCTGACGAACGCGGGCAGCCCCTCCCGGATCAGAAAGGCGAAGATGAGCACGACCATAACCACGGTGCTGATACCGGTGACTTGGATGGCTCGCCCGATCAAGCGCTCAGCGAGCGAGCCACTCGGGGCGCGAGCCCCGCGGGACGAGGTGGCGACACCTTGGGCGGCGCCTATCCCAGAGCTGCTGGGCTGATCTTCAGTCATCGGTCACTCCAGGTTGGGCACGAAGCCCAGATCCAGCACAATGGCCTGCGCCTCAGGCTGCATGATCCAGTCAATATAGTCCTTGATGATCCCCGTAGGTTCGCCGGCAGTGTACATATACAGGTCACGTGAGATAGGGTATTGCCCATCGTTGACCGTGTCAGCGCTCGGCGCCCAGAAAGGCCCACTGGATTCGATGCCGATGGAGAGGGTCTTCATGTCATCCGTGACGTAGCCAAGGCCATCGTAGCCAATGGCGTTCGGGTTCAGGCGCACCTCTGCACCGATGCCTTCTGACGACGGTAGGAGAAGGACATTCGGCGAGAAGAGCGTCTGGTCATCGCTATCGCCCAGCCGGATAACCGACTCGAGGAAGTATACATGCGTCCCGGAGTTGGTCTCGCGCGAGAGCGCCACAATCGGCCGGTCCTCACCCCCTAAGTCTCGCCAGTTGGTGATCTTTCCGCTGTAGATGTCCGAGAGCTGTTGAAGTGTGAGATGGTCGACGGGATTGCTGGGATGGACGATGATCGCGATCGCGTCGCGGGCGATGATGAACTCCATAGGCTCGACGCCATTGGTCCGGGCTGTCTCAATCTCTTCCGGTTTGATGGCCCGCGATGCGTTGGCGATGTCGACGGTGCCATTCGCCAGGCTGGCGATGCCGGTACCAGAGCCGCCGCCCGTCACCGCGACGCTCACCTCCGGGCGGACAGTCTGATAGCGTTCGGCCCAGGCAAGCGCCAGGTTCACGATGGTATCGGATCCCTTGTTCTGGATCGATGTCAGCACTACCGGCAAGCCCTCACTATCCGACCCGGGCCTACACCCGGCGAGCACGAGCACGCTGAGCGCCGCTAACAGGACCGGAATACGCAGCACGGAGTGTTTTCTCACGAGGCAGGATTCTACACCCTTGCCGCCGGGCTGCAAACCGAGTGAACGGGAGGAGTCTGCGGTCGCCGCGAGCCACCCTCTACCGTTGACAGCGAGTGGGCGTGCTTTATACTTCGGTCTAGCCAAGCTCAGACTAGAAGGCCACATACGTATGACAGTTGCGATCACCGAGCCCAATCCCAAGATCGACGTCAGGCATCTGAACTTTTTCTACGACAGCGTACAGGCGCTGCTCGATATCAATCTTGCGATCCACGATCGGGAGATCACGGCTTTCATAGGGCCCTCGGGCTGCGGAAAGTCCACGTTCCTTCGCTGTCTGAATCGTATGAACGACGAGATCGGCGGAACGCGGGTAGAGGGCACGGTCCTGATCGATGGCGCCGATATCTATGCGCCGGATGTCGATGTCGCCGATCTCAGGAAGCGGGTCGGTCTCGTGTTTCAGAAGCCCAACCCGTTTCCGCAGTCTGTTTTCAACAACGTGGCGATGGGTCCGCGGTCACTCGGTTTGGTGGCGCCTGCGGATATGGAGGACCTGGTGGAGACGTACCTGCGCCGCGTCAGTCTGTGGGACGAGATCAAAGGCGATACGTCGATCCAGGCGCTCAGCCTGGCGCTGGGACAGCAGCAGCGGCTCTGCATCGCCCGCACGCTGGCGGTGGCGCCGGAGATCATCCTCATGGATGAGCCCTGCTCTGCGCTTGACCCGATCGCCACGCTGCGCGTCGAGGACCTCATGAAGGAGCTGGTGGCCGAGTACACGATCGTGATCGTGACCCACAACATGCAGCAAGCGGCTCGGGTTTCAGACCGGACAGCGTTCTTCTGGCTGGGCGAGCTTGTGGAGTACGCGGCGACCACCAAGCTGTTCACCAACCCCGATGAAGAGCGCACCGAAGCCTACGTCACCGGTCGGGTTGGGTAGAGGGAATAGGCGTTGCCTGGATACTCCGCGTGTCGAAGACGCCTCGCCGAGGCGTCTTCGTCATATCATGCAGATAGCGTGGGATGATGATCGATCTACTGAAGCTGCTGCTTATCCTTGGGCTGACGGTTGTGCTACTGATGCGGAAGTGGGACCTGGGGCTGGTTCTGCTGCTGAACACGGCGCTTGTTGCTGTGCTGTTTGGCTATCCGGTTCTCGACTGGGTACGGTCGATTGTGGGTGGTCTCATCGCCGCGGACACCGTGATGCTCATCGGTTCGGTGTTCCTGGTGCTGGTGCTGGCGGAGATGATGCGCCGCACGGGGGCCTCCGACGACCTCGTCGCCTCGCTTCAGGTCCTGGTCCCCGACCCACGGTGGACGCTGGCGCTGATACCGCTGATGATCGGCCTCCTGCCCATGATCGGTGGCGCGATGTTCTCAGCACCGATGGTAAACGAGGTAGGGTCACGGCTTGAGCTGCGTCCGGAGCGCAAGACCTTCATCAACTACTGGTTTCGCCATGCGATGGAGTACGTGTTCCCGCTGTACTCGTCGCTGCTGATGATGGCTGCGCTGCTGGGAATATCGGTGTTCGAGTTTGTGCGGGTCTCGTGGCCTCTCACTTTCGTTGCGCTGGCAGGTGGGGTGCTCTGGGGGCTCGTCGGCATCCGCAGACAGGATCGGACGAGCGCTGAACGAGACCGGCCAGCGGCCTGGAGGGCCTTTCTCAGGAGCACGTGGCCCCTACTGCTTGTTGTGCTGGCCGTGGTTATGTTCAAGCTGAATATGGTGCTCAGCCTGATGGGCGTCTTAGCGCTGTTCGTTGTGGTACGGAAGGTAGGGCCGGACCAGTGGTTGAACGCATTGCGCCGCAGTTTCCCACTGAATACCTTCTCGGCGCTGGCCGGCGTGATGATATTCAAGCACGTCATGGAGGATGCCGGGGCGGTGAATCAGATTCCCCAGGCGCTGAGCTCGTTGGGACTTCCAGCGATGTTCGTAGCCTTCGTCGTGCCTCTGATCGCCGGGCTCTTGACCGGTACCGCAGCAGCTACGCTGGCGCTGAGCGTTCCGCTCGTCGCCCCGCTGCTTGCCGGCGGGCCGATGGATGCGCTGACGGCAGGCCTATGGTTGTTCGTGGCCGGGTTCAGCGGCGTACTGCTCTCGCCGCTGCATCTGTGTCTGGCTCTGACGAAGGAATACTTCCGCGCGAGCTGGGGCCCGATCTACAGTCGTATCGTGCCATCGGTAGCGCTGGTGGTGGCTGTGGCGTTTGGGATCGTGGTGCTTCGCTGACATGTCGAACCGGGCGCTTGTCCCGTCGCGCCCGGTTCTCAGAAGGAGGAGAATCTCTTGCGGCCCCAGTTGCTTGCTACCTCTAGTGTATCCTATCAAGCGTTGCCTGCTTGACGCGAATCTGACGGAATGATGACGATCTTGGCCGGCGCTCTCGTCCGGCTGCTTAGCTGAGAGGAACGCATCCGTGCCAACACGACCGACGATTGCCTGTTACTACTTCCCGAACTATCACGTTGATGCGCGGAACGAGCGCATTCATGGGCCGGGCTGGAGCGAGTGGGAGCTTGTGCGACGGGCGGAGCCCCGCTTTTCGGGGCACAGGCTACCCCACATACCTGTGTGGGGCGAGACCGATGAGGCCGATCCCCGCGTGATGGCGCAGAAGATCGACGCGGCGGCAGACCATGGCATCGATACGTTCCTATTCGACTGGTACTGGTATGACGATGGTCCCTATCTGTCACGTGCCCTCGATGAGGGTTTCCTGGGTGCGACGAACAACAGCCGCATATCATTCGCGCTAATGTGGGCGAACCACGACTGGGTGGATATCCATCCCGCCAAACTGCACGAGACGGCGGCGAGAGCGAGGCTTCTCTATCCGGGGAAGGTAAGCCGCGAGACGCTGGAGCAGATCGCCGCTGTCGCGATCGAGCGCTACTTTGCCCAACCCGGCTACTGGCGCATCGCCGGGTGCCCCTTTTTCTCTATCTATGAGATATCCAAGCTGCTGGAGAGTTGTGGCGGGATCGTGGGAGCCCGCGAGGCACTCGATGCTTTCCGTGCCAGGGTGCGCGCCGCAGGATACCCTGACCTGCATCTCAACGCCGTGGTCTGGAGCGTTAGCGTCTTGCCCGGTGAGATCGGCGTCGGGAGCCCCAACGAGCTGCTCCACGCCCTCGGGTTCGACAGCATCACGTCCTATGTCTGGGTACACCACGGCGCACTACAACACTTTCCGGTGACGGACTATGATGCGGCCCGCGACCGCTATGTGGCGTATTGGGACGAGGCCGAGGCGAGCTTCGACCTGCCCTATTTCCCGAATGTTACAGTGGGTTGGGATCCGAGCCCGCGCACAGTCCAGTCCGACGCGTACGTCAATGCCGGGTACCCGTTCACGCCGGTGTTGGTCAATAACACACCGGTGCGTTTCCGCGCCGCGCTCGAGTTGGCGAAGGAGCGGCTTACCGCCAGTCGCTTGGAGCCCGCTGTGCTGACGCTCAACGCCTGGAATGAGTGGACTGAGGGGAGCTATCTGGAGCCAGACACGCACTACGGCTACGGCTATCTCGAGTCTGTTCGCGATGTCTTCGGCCTGCGGGCCTCATCAGCCATTGGCGACTAGACCCGGGGCGGTTTTCCGATGACGCCACTCACTGCCAACCTGCTTCTGCTTCTTGCCGCGGCCATCTGGGGCTTCGCGTTCGTCGCCCAGCGAATGGGTATGGCGCACGTGGGCCCGTTCACGTTCAACGCGATCCGCTTCGGTCTGGGATCGATCGTGCTACTTCCGCTGATCTGGGGAACACGAACGCAGCGTGAACACGCCGCCTCGCGGCGCACGCTCTGGCTCGGTGGCCTCCTGGTGGGCTTACCACTCTTCGCCGCAGCGTCAGCCCAGCAGATCGGCATCGTGACGACAACTGCCGGCAAGGCAGGGTTCATTACCGGGCTGTACGTGGTCCTGGTTCCGCTTGCTGCGCTGGCCTGGGGCGACCGCGCGTCTTGGGTCGCGTGGGTTGGGGCGTTTCTGGCAACGGCGGGGCTCTACTTCATCAGCGTGACCGAGACGTTCACTCTGTCGGTGGGCGACGCGTGGGTGCTGTTGAGCGCGTTCCTGTGGACGGTGCAGATTCATCTCATCGCGCGCCTGACGCGGGTCATCGATCCATTGCCGCTTGCGGCTGCCGAGTTCGCTGTCTGCTCGTTGCTGAGTTGGGCTATGGCCCTGGCGGTTGAGACGATCAGCTGGGCAGGCGTGACGGGCGCGGTTTGGCCGCTAGCTTACGGCAGTATTATGTCCGTTGGGGTGGCGTTCACGCTGCAGGTCGTAGCGCAGCGGCACGCGCATCCAACGCCAGCGGCGATCATCATGAGCCTGGAGTCGGCCTTTGCGGCGCTGGGGGGATGGCTCCTGCTTGGCGAGCGACTGGGCGCTCGGGGTGCGATTGGCGCCGCCATGATGATGGCCGGCATGGTGCTGGCGCAGGTGCGGCCTCCTGCGCCCCTGGCGCATCCGGGTGAAAGTGCGCGGTGAGCGCGGCACGATTCGGTGCCGACCTGTGTTCGGTGCTGGGAATGTCGCAGTCTCACTGCACTTCGAGGTCCCGGTGCCGCTCCGGTTGGCGCGTACCCGCCGGAGTTTCGGTGCTACAATGTGGCTGACCATCGCAGATCTACCGTCCCGAAAGGCACACAATGTCAACTCCGCTCTACCCTCTCCGCTTTAGGGAGATCGTGCGTGACTATCGCTTTGGCAATCGATGGATCGTCGAGGCCTTCGAGAAGACCGACCTCCCCGATGCCCCACATCACGTAGGTGAGACGTGGGAGGTCTGCGATCGCCCCAACGGCGAGTCAAGCGAGGTGCTCGATGGGCCACTTGCCGGACAGACTCTGCACGCGTTAATCGATACCTACGGCGGGACGCTGCTGGGCTCCGATGTCGTGGCGCGATGCGGCACGCGCTTTCCCCTGCTGATCAAGTTCCTCGACGCCTCAAACGTGCTGGGCGAGCAGGCGCACCACTCCGATGCTCTAGCCGCGGAGCAGGGGCTGATTGACCCGGGCAAGACCGAGGCATGGTATATGCTAAAGGTGCGCGCGGGGGCGACGATCCGCGTTGGTAATAAGGACGGCGTGACACTGGACAAGGTGCACGATGCGATCCTTGGTGGAACGATCAAGGAGTTGATGCAGGAGGTTGCCGTCGCGCCCGGAGATGGGTTCTTACTCTACGCAGGCACTATGCACTATTCTGCCGGCGGCGTGCTCTTCTACGAGATCATGCAGAACTCCGATGTCTACATTGGCCTGCGCGCCCCTGATCCGGGGCTCAACGCCGAGGAACGGGAGGCGATCGTCCGCAAGGCGATGCGGGGTGTCCACGTAGAGGAAGGCTTCAGCGCCAAGGCGACGCCCATCGTGCTGGGGAGCGGGGCAAACCAGCGTACCTTCGTGTTCGCTTGCCGCTACTTCGCGCTGGAGCGGCTGAACTTGATGGCGCCCACGATGGTGGCCTGCAACGGCAAGCGCTTCTTTGTGCTGTCGCTGATCGAGGGCGCGTGCACGTTAGTGTATGGCGAGCGTCGTGAGCAACTTCGGCCCGGGCACACGGTGCTGTTGCCGGCGTCGCTGGGTATGGTGACGCTTGTGCCCACCGAGCCCAGTGTGTTCCTCAAGGCGTATGTCCCCGACCTGGTCGAGGACGTGATCCGGCCGCTGCGCCTCTTGGGTGTACCGGATGAGGCGATCGTGGCGCTAGGTGGTCGGACGGTTCTGAACGATCTGGCGATACTGGTGAGTAGTCAGGGAACCTGAGTTTCGGAAAGGGTCTGAACGGCGCGTGTGCAATGCCAGACGGTCGTATATCACCCCGTGAACGAGTCCTGACTGCACTGAGGCACGAAGCGCCTGATAGCGCCCGCCCTGGCGGGCGAGTGCCATTCTCATGGAACTTCGGGCCGACCAAGGAAATGGCGATCGTGCTTGCCAAGGCACTCGCCGCCAGCGGGCTTGATTGGGAGAGGCTCCGCGACGTGGTGGATGACATCCGCAACGTGGCGCCCAGGTACACTGGTCCGGAGCTCCCGCCGGATACGGATATCTGGGGCATCCGGCGGCGGTCGCAGTCCTACGGCATCGGCGCCTACCAGGAGATTGCGACCTATCCGCTGGCAGGGGTCACCGATCCGGCGTTCCTGGATGATTACCCCTGGCCTGATCCGTCTGCATACGACTTCACTGGCTTCCGCGACCAAGTGATCGCCGAGATCAGCGGGCCTGACGGGCGAGCCTCATTCCGCGCGGCGAAACTCGCCATCAGCGTCTGCGGCAACCCGTTCGAGATCTATTGCTGGATGACAGGACTGGAGGAGTCGCTGGTCAACGTCCTGTTGAACCCCGACCTGGTCAGGTCTGCATTGGACCGAATCTCGAGCTACTTTGCTTCGAAAATGACGCAGGCGTTGGCTACGGCTGGCGATCTCATTGATATCCTCTACTTCGCCGATGATCTTGGGGGCCAAAGAGGCCTGCTGCTGTCGCGCCGCGCGTACATAGACGTCATTCAGCCCTATCACGCCAGGCTGTTTGGTCTAGGCAAGGCGCTGGCGCCTCATTCTGCGGCAATGTTTCACACTGATGGGGCGGTCTTTGACGTGCTGCCGGATCTGATGGACGCCGGCGTCGACGTGCTGGAAGCAGTGCAGACGGACGCCGCCGGGATGGCGCCCGAACGCCTGAAGGCGGCGTATGGCGATCGGCTTGCCTTCCACGGGGGCATCCCCGTGCAGTCTTTGTTGCCCAACGCAGACGCACCGGCGGTCTATGCCGAATGCCGGAAGTTGGTACAGGTCTTCGGCGCCGGAGGCGGTTACGTTGCCGCGCCGACGCACGCCGTTCAGGTGGGAACGCCCCCTCAAAACGTCTTGGCGATGTTGCGTGCCGTGTTGGGCGAGGCAGACTATGCGGCCGCGGTGGATGCGGCACGACGTGAGTAGCCAGAGAAGCGAAGGCGATGCAGGTATTCACGCGTGACCTGGTCGAGACGCATTGTGTGGGACTCGAGTGGCCCGATTTTCTGGGTCGGGTGGCATTGGGCGAGCGCTTCGTTGTCGAGACGGAACGGTTCAACCGTGTCAATGGTCCCATTGCCGTCGAAGGCGTCCGAGCGGGCGATGCTATTGCCGTTCACATCGAGGCGATCGAGGTGCTCCCCCCGTTTGAGTCGCCGAATGGGGGACCTTTCTACGAGGGCATGGGTGGCCTGGTGAGCCTGGAGCTTCGAGATGGAGTGTTTCTCTATCCCAACGGGATTGCCCTGCAGGCCAGGCCGTCTGTCGGCAATGTGGCCGTGTTGCCGGCACCCACGCCGTCGGTGTTGGCACTGTCGCGGCGGGATATCGGTCCTCCGGGACAGCGTCGCCGGGGGTGGGGGTGGCGGGGTATCGTGAATGACCCCAGGGGCAAGCATTGCCACCAGGACTGTCGGTACCTGACGGCCGGTGCGGCTATCCATCTGCGGGCTCAGGTGGACCTGGCAGGCCTGTGCCTTGCTGACGTCCACGGCTACATTGGTCAGGGCGAGCTGGCTTTCGCCGGCATCGAGGTGGCTGCGAGTGTGCAGCTCTACGTGGAGCGATCGGCCGGCTGGTACGTCGACTGGCCCCTGATCGAGACGCAGGATGAGGTGATGGTGTTCTGTTCGGACACTAACCTACTGGACGGAACGACCGACCAGCAGTTCGTGGATGTAGTGCGTTTGGCCTACCAGGAGATGCGCAAGATAGTTGCGGAGAAGGTCGGAGGTCCGATCGATGGCGCTAACCCAGTCGTCGCCGCCGCCCTAGATATCCGGAACTGTGCACTGTACGGCCTGGGTAACTTCGTGCAGAAAGAGGGGAAGCAGCCAGACCAGGTCGACAGGGATGTTGCCGTAGTCGGGGCTCTTCCCAAATCCATCTTTCCAGAGTATAGGCGGTGAGTTCCAGGCACGCACCCAGGAGGTGGGATGATGATCGCGAAAATGGACCATATCGTGCTCAACGTCACGGACATCGAGACTATGATCGGCTACTACCAAGGCGTTCTCGAGCTGGCGCCGGAGCGCGTCGAGGCCTATCGACGGGGCGAAGTGCCGTTTCCGTCGATGCGGCTAAACCCGGACACCATCATCGACCTCTTCCCCAAAAGCATGTGGGGCGGATCGGGCGCCGCGACGCCTGGACGCGAGAACCTCAATCACTTCTGCATGACCCTCGGTAGACACGACTGGGACGCATTGCGAGATCGGCTTGCGGCTAACGGCGTCGCGATCGAAGTGGGTCCTACGCCGCGATGGGGCGCGCGCGGCGTGGGTACCTCGATCTACTTCCGGGATCCAGAGAGGAACTTCATCGAGGCCAGAACCTACGAGCTCTAGGCCAGTATATGCAGCCGCCGCGCGCAACCCAGCGCGGAATGCTGCGTAATGTATGAGGAGTCCCGACACGATCAGGAGGAGAGAGCCATGGTAGAAGAGCCTTCACCGTTTGTTGAGGTAGAGCAGCCGCCTGTAGTTGAGAGCGAGCCCAGAAGCGGGGACGTGATGCAGAAGCCCGAGGCCGCCGGTAATACACGCAGGGGGCCAGTCCTTGGGGGTCTCATCTTGCTGGCGATGGGCGTCATCTTTCTGCTGCGAAACCTGGGGTTCGACCTGCCGGTTCTGGACAACTGGTGGGCGCTCTTCATCCTGATCCCAGTTGTGACCTCGTTCGATCGCGCGTGGCGTGCGTATCAACGCAACGGGCAGCGGATGACGAGCGAGGTCAGCGGGACAGCCATCGGGGCTTTGGCGTTGACGATGGTTATGCTGGCGCTTCTGTTCGACCTGAAGTGGGCCATCATACTGCCGGTGTTCCTGATCCTTCTCGGGCTGGGGGCGCTGCTCTCGGCTTTTGGCGCGAGCCGCGAGCCTTGATCATCATCGCGGGGACGCGCGGTCGCGAGACCGAGATCGGGACCGGTGCCTTCTACTGCCCGCGGTGTCAGACGGAACGCGGGTATGTCCGCAAGCGTGTGGGTACGTATTTCACGCTGTTCTTCATCCCGATCGTGCGCGTCAAGGATCACGGTGAGTTCATAGAGTGCCAGACGTGCCACCAGAAGTATGAGCTCACCGTGCTGGATTACCAGCCCGCGGTCGCCCCGGTGATTCCGGAGATGGATCGCCTCCGCGTGTCGATCCGGCGCGATCTTGACGCAGGTATGCCGCTGCAGATGGCTCAGCAGAAGCTGGTCAATGAAGGCATACACGACAACAGCGCGGACCATACCGTCACGGTAGCGGCGGGGGCTGGGGTCAGGACGTGCCCGGCGTGCGGGATGCGGTACGTGCGCACGGTCGAGCGCTGTACGAGCTGCGGGGCGGGGCTGGTGACGCACGTTGGATAGCGGGGAGTCAGCTTCCGGTGGGAGCGCAGTCGACGGCCGTGCGGCCGTGACTGACTCGCTGCGCTACCTCGTTGAGCTCGGAGACGCGATTGTCGAGGACTCGCGAGTGCGTCCCGGTGAGAGTGTCGCCGGGCACGGTCCGAACACGACCGGTGGGACGCTCGTGCGCCCGGGCGGTCGCGACTGTTACCCGGCCTTCTGGATTCGAGACTTTGTGATGTCGCTGGACAGCGGCCTCATCACGCCCGACGAGGCCAACCACGCGCTACTGCTGACCGCGCGCCTGCAGGCTGAGAAGGATCGGCGCCTCCGTAGCGGGAGTTTCGTACCGCGCGGCGCGATTGCCGACCACGTTACCTTCGGCGGGCAGCCGGTCTACTATCCCGGTACGCTCGACGATGTCGAGCGACAGGGCCAGCCATTCGGGTTCTACCCGTCGCTCGATGACCACTACTACTTCATCGAGATGGCTTGGCACGCCATAGTCGTCTGCGGGCGTGAGAGGCTACTTCACGCTGTGGTTGCCGGAATTCCTCTTCTCGAGCGCTTGGCGCTGGCCTTTGCTGTGCCCAGGGTCGATCCTGAGTCCCAGCTTGTGGTCTGTGACGAGAACGACCGCGGTGTCTCATTTGGCTTCACCGATATCGTGGTGCACACGGGGAAGCTTCTCTTCTGCTCGCTCCTGCGATATCGCGCCGCGCTGCGGATGGCCGATCTGTGCCTTCGAGCCCGCGATCCTGTCGGCGCCGAGGGGTACGAGAGGATAGCATCAACGATCTCGGACCAAGTTCCTCGCACCTTTGTAGCGGATTCGGGTTTTCTGGTGGCAAGCACCGGCGTGAGCGCGCAGCCGGACGTATGGGGCTCGGCGTTCGCCGTGACCATCGGTGCTCTCGCGGAGCCTGTGGCGACTGGCGTGAGCCTCGCCCTAAGTCGAGCATTGGCGTCGGGGACGATCTCGTGGAGGGGCAGTATCCGTCACGTGCCGACCGACGCGGACTTCAGCGCTGTCACGGCGTGGGAGCGAACCGTCGACGCGCGATCCAAGAACATTTACCAGAATGGCGCGTACTGGGGCACACCGGTGGGCTGGGTCTGCGATGCGGTTGCACGTACGGACTCAGCGGCGGCGCAGCGGCTGGCGCTCGACTTCGTGGACGACCTGCGTCAGGGCGACTACCGGCAGGGGCCTGACTACGGCGCGCCTTGGGAGTGCATGCACCCGGAAGGTGATCACCGCCAGAATCCCGTCTACATGTGCACCGTCACGGCGCCCCTGGGAGCGTTCAAGCGGATGGGGTGGCTTCCCGGCTCAACCGGGTCACGCTAACCTTTCATACGATTCCCGAGACGAACGCCCGTTCCGGGTGCAGGCAAGACAGCTCGCCCCACATCCGGATGTGGGCCGGGTCGCCTGACCCGGCCCACGTGGCGGGCGTTGGGCGGCTCGCGTTCAGGTGAGTTTGGCGCCACACTCCGGACAGAACTTGGCACCCTCGGTCTTCGCTCCGCACTTGGGGCACACGCCCGCGGGGGCGCGCTCGATCTTCGTGCCGCACTCGGGACAGAACTTCGCGCCGTGGGTCTCCTTGCCGCAGTTGGGGCATGCGTCTGCCACCGGCTGGGGCATCGGGCCGCCGCACTCCGGACAGAACTTGGTGCCTGCGGGGGCAACGGTGCCGTCCTTGGGACAGCGTACCACATTGGCCTGCGCCTGCTTGGCTGCCTCAGTGACCTGCTTGACTACACCGCCAAAGCCCAGTGCGCTGGCGAAGCCCTTGACCATCGCGCCGGCCTGCTCGGCGCTAGCTTCGGCGATCTCGTCGCGGCGCGGGCTGTCCTCGGTGCAGAAGCCACTCTGCTCGTCCCAACAGGACAGGCAGACGGTCCTGAGGCACGTGGGGCACTCGCGGAAGCGGTCCTTCACCTGGCCCCACGCCTTGTCCAGCTGTTGGGGCGTCAGGTGATTTGTGTAGCGCGGGTCTTCGCCCGTGACATTCTCGGCGATGGTACGCCCGAATAGCGGTACCTTGCGGAGCAGTCCCCCCACAGCCTGCCGACCCAGGTCCTGTGCGACTGTCGCGCCGACTTCCGGCTGGCTCCGGTACTCCCGGTCGCACGTCTCGCAGTAGAAGACCGCATATGGGCCGATTCCATCATTCCGGACATCATATCTTGGCATACGACTCGGTTCAGCCATACCTGTATCTCCTCACACCAGAAAGTGATCGTGCTCAGGTTGTGCAACCTCATTCTACTACCGAACCTGGATACGCGGGCGCTCGCCCTCTGCAGGAAAGCGCCGCTCTTGTGGACTGCGCAATCCGGCCTAAGCTTGCCAGATCTGGCTGTTGGAGGGTCGCGTGAGGAACGGGTTTCGCAGGCGTGTGAAGGCACTCCAAACGGTCGCGCTGCTGGTGGGCATTCTCCTCTTGTGGGCAACCGGGTGCACCTGGAGCAGCAGCGGACCGATCTATGGCACCGTTGCTAGCCGGCCTGGCAACGCTGTGGCGGGCTATGCAGCGGGACTCCGTGCGGTGACATACGAGGTCTACTGGGATCGCCTCCAGCCGGCGCGTGATCGCTTCGACACTGGTCAGTTCGAGCAGGCGCGGCGCGACCTGGCGACCTTCCGTGAGGCAGGAATGCAGATCGTGCTCAGCCTGGGGATGCAGTACCCTCCGGGATGGGCCTTCGACACGCCTCACGGTCGCTACGTCAACCAGTATAGAGAACCCTACGTCGGCGACGAGCCGGGTGCCAACGGGCTCAACGCGGTCTTCAGCCAGCAGGTTCGTGACCTCCAGGCCGCCTACGTCGCCCGGGCCTTCACAGAGCTTGGTGACGACTTCTATGCTGTGCGGCTGGGCTGGGGCTACTACGGCGAGCTCTCCTACCCGAGCCACCAGTACAACAACCGGATCAACACCTACTGGGGCTTTGATGCGCTGGCGCTGGGCAAGGCTGAGGGGCTTGCCGTCACGCTATCGCCGAACCCCGTCCCAGACTGGAAGCCCGGCGACCCAAGCGCGGACCACGCCGCAGCCCGGCAGTTCGCGGGATGGTACCTCGGCGCGATGACTGACTACCAGAACTGGCAGATTGCCACTGTGCGAGAGCACTATCGTGGCAGGCTTGCTGTGCTCTACCCCTCGTGGGGACTGCGTCCAGGGCAGCTTGATGCGGCAATTGCCAAGGATCTGAGCGGTTTCACCTCGGCGGAGCAGAACGGCGAAACCCAGCGCGGGCACGATTTCGCGCGACACGTCGCCGGCCTATCCGACCCCAAGGTCGTGGTCTACACCACGTGGCTGGATGCGTCGCCTGCATTTGGTAATGACACAGGTGACGACCCGACAGGTTGGAGCCCTGCGCACTACCTGGCGTGGCTTGCCGGCAATCATAGGCCCGCGCTCGAGGTCTGGGGCGAGAACACGGGGTGGGGATCGGCGGAGGCCATGCAGTTGTGCTTCGAACGAGTTGCGGCCTTTGGCCTGACCGGTCTTTACTGGGCCTTCGAAGAGCAACTCTACGACAGTACAGCCGACTACGCTTCCATTGACGACTATGAAGCGCTTGTCGAAGCCATCGATAACAGCGGTTGACGTGGTCGTGGACGTGGTTATTCTCTAGCAGTGCGTCTGGAGTGGCGCGCATCCCACTCTTTCGCGTCAATGAGGTGTGTCTGTGCGTTCAGATGAGAAGCCTGTGAGCAGACCGCGTTTGACTCGGCGCCTTGTGGAATTCCTTGGCCTACGCCGCAACATCGCGGCGCTGCTGACGATGGTGATTCTCGTGGGGATGGGCGAGAAGATGGCCGAGCGCTTCCTGCCGATCTACCTGCTGGCCCTGGGCGGTGGCACGCTATCGATCGGGCTCCTCAATGGGATGGACAACTTGCTGAGCGCACTCTATTCGTTCCCAGGGGGCTACCTTAGCGATCGGCTGGGCCACAAGCGCGCGCTCTTGCTGTTCAACCTCATCGCCATGGGTGGCTATGGCATCGTGATCCTCTTCCCGGTCTGGTACGCCGTGATCATCGGATCGGTCTTTTTCCTGTCCTGGACCGCGATCTCGCTGCCGGCCACGATGAGCATGGTCTCCAAAGCAATGCCCACCAACAAGCGCACGATGGGCGTGTCGATGCACTCGCTGGTGCGGCGGATCCCGATGGCCCTGGGGCCGGTCGTCGGGGGCTTCATGATCGCGGCGTATGGCGAACGCAACGGGGTGCGACTCGCGTTCGTGGTCGCGATGGTCCTGGGGGCCGTGGCTCTGATCCTGCAGCAGGTGCTGATTGAGGATGCGCCGGGATCGCGGACGGCGGAGGGCAGCCCGTTGGCGATGCACCGCATCATGTCGCCTGATTTGCGCAACCTGCTAGTTTCAGACATCCTGATTCGCTTCTGTGAGCAGATCCCCTATGCCTTCGCCGTCGTGTGGGCGGTGCGGAATGTCGGGATCTCGGCGCCCCAGTTTGG
>JALOOJ010000015.1:0-2770 GCA_025454475.1 Anaerolineae bacterium | reverse complement strand
GCCATGCTTGTCTATATCCCGGTGGCCTACCTTGCTGACAAGAACACGAAGAAGCCGTTTGTGGTGATCACGTTCGTCAACTTCACGCTCTTCCCACTTGTGCTCTTCTTCGCACGCTCATTCCCACTCCTGATTGTGGCCTTCGTCGTCCGAGGGCTCAAGGAGTTCGGCGAGCCGACGCGTAAGGCGCTGATTATGGATCTGGCACCTGAGGATCGGAAGGCGGCGATGTTCGGGTATTACTACCTCGTGCGGGACGTGATCGTCTCAGCGGCAGCCTTCGGCGGCGCATTCCTCTGGAATATCTCACCGGCTGCCAACTTCCTCACGGCCTTTGGGTTTGGTGTTCTTGGCACCCTCTATTTCGTGTGGCGTGGGCGCGACCTTGGCGCGATGGGTGCGTCGGCGAGCTAGCCTTCGCATCGGCTTCACAAACGGTAGCCCGAGGATCAGGTCGATCTAGAGTCAGGAGGTTGCTATGCTGTGGATCACACGCTCTCACATTCACGTGGATCGGGTCGCTTGCCCGTGGCTTATCAGCCGTTTCATCGACTCAGAGGCCGAGTTTCTGTTCGTGCCCAAGAGTCAGGTTACGCGTGCAGTCGAGGAGACTGGAGGGACGCCCTTCGACGCGCCGGATGTGGCCCTCGGACATCGCGACGGTAGGTGCTCCTTCGAGACGATCATGGAGGCCTATGAGCTGACGGACCCGGCGTTGCTGCGCCTCGCGAAGATCGTGCACGCTGCCGACGTCGCTGAGGACCGTCTCACGGATAGCATCGCGCCGGGTCTGGAGGCCATCGCCGTGGGCTACAGCCTGCGTTTCCCAGATGACCTTGAGAACCTTGAGCGGCAGTTTGAGGTATACGACGCGCTGCTGGCCTGGTGCCGTCTGGAGGTAGCCGGTCGGTCGCGGTGAGCCCGCGTTCAGAGGGCCTCACGAACGACGGACTTGGTTCGTGGAATCGTGGTTTCTGGAGTTTCGCACGAAAGATCAAGATAGGAGTATGGGAAGACTATGGCATCTGACAACAAGCTACAAACGAGCACGCCGGAGGCCCAGGGCATCCCGTCCGGGGCCATTCTAGCCTTTCTACAGGCGGCTGAGGAGAGCATCGATGCCCTCCATAGCTTCATGTTATTGCGCCACGGCGCCGTGGTAGCGCAGGGCTGGTGGACTCCCTATGGGCCGGATCTGCGACATGTGCTGTTTTCGCTAAGCAAGAGCTTCACATCCACTGCGGTGGGCCTTGCCGTGGCGGAGGGCAGGCTCACGGTGGACGATACGCTCCTCTCGATCTTCCCGGAGTTCGCCCCCGAGGAGATCAGCGACAACCTGGCGGGGATGAAGGTGCGCCATCTCCTCTCGATGAGCACTGGCCACGCCGAGGACACCACAGGTCGTCTCTTCGGGGCACAGGATGGCAAATGGGTGAAAGCGTTCATGGCACTGCCGGTAGAGTATGAGCCAGGGACGCACTTCCTCTACAACACCGGCGCGACATATGTACTGTCGGCGATCGTGCAGAAACTCACCGGGATGACGCTGATGGACTACCTCACGCCGCGGCTGTTCGAGCCGCTGGGCATCAAGGATGCTTGGTGGGAGGTGTCGCCGGAGGGCGTCGCGATGGGCGGATTCGGCCTCAACGTCAAGACCGAGGATATCGCCCGGTTCGGGCAGCTTTACCTCCAGAAGGGCGTATGGAATGGGCAGCGTATCCTGCCCGAGGCCTGGGTCGCGGAGGCGACCTCGCGGCAAGTGTCCAACGAGCCGAACACTAACATCGACTGGCGGCAGGGCTACGGCTATCAGTTCTGGCGCTGCCAGCACAATGCCTATCGCGGCGACGGCGCCTTCGGGCAGTACTGCATTGTGATGCCCGATCAGGATGCGGTGATCGCGATCACGAGTGGCGTCGGCAACATGCAGGCGGTGCTCGACCTGATCTGGGGGCGCCTGCTCCCCGCGATGGGTCCTGCAGCGCTGCCGGATGATCCTGAGGCACAGGCGCAGTTGGCCCGCAGGCTCGCCGGCCTGGAGCTGCTGCCCCAGGTTGGAGCAGCGACATCGCCGTGGGCCGACCGCGTATCGGGCAGGACGTATGCGTTCGATGTTGCCGAGCAGAACGCCGTCGTCAATCGGCACGGCCCTTCCGATGAAGCACAGCTCATCCACGCGATCGAGGTCGTTCTGCACGGGCACGAGGGCGGAACGCTGACGATCCGCGATGGACGCGGCGACAATACCATCGCGTTCGCGCACGGGGCTTGGCGGCGTGGCGAAACGCAGCTCGGCGTCGACGAGCCCCACCGCTACGCGGCAAGCGGAGCGTGGATCGACGAGGACACGCTAGTCGTGAAGCTCTGTCTCTACGAGACACCGTTCCGCCCAACCCTCACGCTCCAGTTCGGCCAGGGTGGGGTGCGGTACCAGCATCGGATGAACGTTGGCTTCGGCCCCGGGGCGTCCCCTGCGCTGGTGGGCAAGCTGCTGTAGCAGCGATATCCTCGCGGTCGCTCCGCGGTCGTCAGACCGTTCGGGGCAGGGGGCGCGGCAACCGGTTCCGACCGGCCCGCGCCCCTGCAGTCCTTCCCTTGATCAGCGACGAACACTCGCGAGGATCGGGAACTAACGGGATCCCCGGTTCGTCAAGGAGTACTGTCAGGTGCCCGTCCCAAGGTGCATCTCGGTGGTTCCTCCAGTGGACATTTCCACGGGGCTGGTTATCCTTGGAGCTTGGCAAGCGCTACGACGACGTGAGGTGCT
>JALOOJ010000134.1 GCA_025454475.1 Anaerolineae bacterium | reverse complement strand
CCCTGGCTCCAGGATCATCGCGCTCACTAGTTTCTGGGAGGACGAAAACCTCATCCCCGCCATCCAAGCTGGCGCGACGAGCTTTCTGCTCAAGGACGTTTCGCCGACCGATCTGATCGATGCCATCCGCGCCGCCCACCGTGGGGAAGCGCGCCTGAACCCGAACGTCGCGCGGAGGCTGATGGACCAGGTCGTTCGGCCGCCGACGCCAGCCAAGCCAGCACTTCCCGAGATCACGGAGCGAGAACTTGAGGTGCTGCAGCTCGTAGCTGAGGGCATGAGCAATCGTGAGATCGCGTCGGCGCTCGTTGTGAGCGAGAAGACCGTGAAGACCCATGTGAGCAGCCTCTTGAGCAAGCTGAGCCTCAATGATCGCACCCAGTTGGCGATCTACGCGCTCAGGGCAGGCATCGTCAAAGACCAGAGATAGCCCCCAGATCCGAGACGCGTGAGATTCCGCCGGAAGTCCTAGGACTCCCGGCGGAATCGTGCATCCTCCAGACTGAGCAGAAGATCCGCCCCATCTTCGGGCTTATTCCCTCCCAGCGCCCGATGACAGCCACCTCCACTATCGTTATGATGGGTTCGTATGAATCAGGAGACCATCAGCAAAGGAAGTGGAACGATGGCTATAGAGAGCTACCGCAGCGTCTATACGGTCAACGGCAGGCTTCAGGCCGTACTTGTTCAGTCCGTCCTTGAGCGGGCGGGCGTCCCGGTCGCCCTCAAGCGCTCGATCTCAGGGGCATACATCGATGTGTTTGTGCCGGAAGCCTTCGTCTTTGACGCCAGCAACCTGCTCCATCCTGCACCCGGCGCGGCCGAGATACTGTCCGCGCGAGCCGCCTGATATCGTTGTTCATAGTAAGAGCGTAAGAGCGAAGACGGTATGAGCCTCGGACCTCGCGTACTGATCGTCGATGACAGTCCAACTGTCCGTGAAGACCTGCGCACCCTTCTGAGTCTTCTGGAAAGCGTTGAGGTGGTGGGAGAGGCATCCGGGGCAGCGGGAGCGATCCCAACCGCCATTGAAGTCGAGCCGGACGTGATCATCATCGACCTGGAGATGGGCGGATCCGCTTCTGCGGAACTGGACGGCCTGCAGGCCATCGGGGAGCTCAAACGGGTTCGCCCATCTGCCTCAGTGTATGTGCTCACCGTACACGGTTATCCGGCAGCAAGGCAGGCAGCGCTGCATGCCGGCGCGGATCTCTTCTTCACCAAGGGGCAGGACACCGACGGCCTGTTACGGGCGATCAGGGCCGGTCGGGTGTCGGGAAGCAGCATCTAGCTCGTTTCACGAATTCGGACCAAGATCGCGTATCAATAGGAGAGAGACAATGGAAACCACATCTGCATATCCCGTACAGGCGCTAGCACCGACGACTACAGCGGTCGCCACGCGCACAGCTAGCCTCAGGCTGAGCTATGTTGACCTGGTCAAGATGGTCCTGACCATTCTCGTGATCATGGTCCATGCTGCGGTCACATACGGGGCCGCGGGAGACTGGACCTATGTTGACGAAGGCGTTGATGACACGCTTACAGGGGTCCTGCTCTCGCTTTTCGTCATCGACTGTCAGGCGTTCTTCATGGGGCTGTTCTTCTTTTTCTCAGGATACTTCACCCCCGCATCGTACGACCGGAAGGGCGTGCTGAGGTTCTGGAAGGACCGGCTGGTCCATCTGGCGATCCCTATGGCTCTCTATACCTGGGTTCTCAGCCGAGTGCCCAACTATCTTAGGGAGATCACCAACAGTGGCGAGACCCGCTCATTCTGGCAGTACAGCCGGGACACGTTTTGGCGTAATCCCGATAAGGGCCCCACGTGGTTCCTTTTCGCGCTCCTTGCCATTACTCTCGGGTACACCGTAGTCAAGCTGGCGGTGCGTTGGCTTCACCTTGAGCCGCTCGCGTGGGTGAAGCAAGTGCCGGCCCCCAACACCGCTGCGTTGCTGGTGACAGCGCTGGTGATGTCAAGCGCTATGTTCGCCATCGGGCAGTATATGCCCATCGACGCCGCCTACGATGTGTTCGGTGTCTTCGGGCTGATGCCAGCCTTTCTGCCTTCATATGTCATCCTCTTCGCCGCAGGCACCCTGGCCTATCGCAATGATTGGCTGAGCAAGCTGCCTGCGAAGATGCTTCGGTTCTGGGGATGGTTCTCGGTGGCCTTGGTACTCGCCCTGCCGGCGTTTCTGATCGGTTCGGGCGCGATCGAGCTTGGGCTCGATCCCTATCTCACGGGATCGGGCTGGCGTTGCGCCATCATTTGCCTATGGTTCGGGTTCGCGTGCATCGGCTTCAGCGTGTCACTCACGTTGTGGATGCGCGAGCACGTCAGGTCGGGAAACGCCTTGGCCACGGTCGCCGGACCGAATCTGTTCGCGATCTACTTGGTCCATCCGCTCGTGCTGGTGCCCGTGTGCGTGGGCCTGAGCAACACTACGTTCCATCCACTGATCAAGTTCGCGATCGCGTCTGTGTCGACGGTTTTGCTCTGTTTTGTGCTCGCTGAGGGGCTGCGTCGAGTGCCGGTGATCAAGGAGGTGCTCTAGGGAAGCTGGCGTGCGTGAGGCGTCCCATTCACCATAGCAACGCGACTCTCGACACCTCTCCGGCGCGGCAGTGCAGTCGGACACGACTGCACCGCCGCGCTCTGATTGCTACACCTGCCGCTGCAAAGAGCGGATTCACGTACGCCTTCGCTCCAAGGAACCTATCTCGCGAGCCAGGTCACAGTAAAGGCGTACCCTCTCAGCTGGAGTACCGGGCGTGACGGGGCTGCCGAGGCTCATGATGAACCGGCTGCCGTTTCGGCGCCCGGCAGCGATTTGCCGCCCGATCTCGGCCCGGAGCTGGTCCTCGGTACCGTTCTGAAGCAGGCCGATTGCATCCAGATTGCCCAGTACGGTGCAACGTCCGCCAACGCGGTCCACGACGTCGTCGATATCGATCGTAAAGCCCTTCTTGCTCTCCTCCAGCGACAATGCGTCCGCGGTGATGTCGAGCAGAAGGTCCCACTTCCCGGTGGGATTACCGCAGTAGTAGTAGATGCTCTTCATGCCCAGGGCGCGGACTTCCTCCACGATCCGGCGTGAGTAGGGCAGGGCTAGCCTGGCAAATGCGCTTGGGCTGATGATATCGGTGAAGATATCTTCGATGAACACACCTGCGGCACCGCGTTGCGCGGCCTGACGTACCGCTCTGAGGCTATGGGAGAGGAACCGGTCGCAGGCGTAGGTCACCAGGTTGGGGGACTCAGCAACCAAGCGCATCGTGATCTCGAAGCCCCAGAGTTGCAGCACACAAGCCTCCAGCGGCGTACCCACGAGCGTAAGTGGGAACAAGGCCGCGCCGAACTCGCGGAGCAGTGCGGCAGCCAGATCATCGTGTCCACTGTATTTCTCGGCAGATTGCGCATCGCCCGCATCGTCGGCGAGGAACACAAGCGCATCGATTGCCTCGCGCGTTGTAGCGCTGCGGGCTACATGAACGTCGATATGTTCACCCCCAGTGGGGCTCGGTTGCAGGCGGATCGTGCGACCGGCTCGCCGGTCAACCTCGAAGACGTCCTCGCCACGCACCTCAATCGAGAGCGACGCGCGTTCGGACCGGCTGTAGAACGCGGGAAGGTCAAACCAGTCATGCCCGGTTGCTGCGATCACGTCTCGTCGCCACGCCATCTGGCGCTCAGTGTCGGGCGCGTGCCGGTACCACCAGGGATACGACGTGAGCTGCGACCAGTGGTCGCGGATGTAGATCCCTTCGTAGCAGATGACAACTGGGATCTCGCGGGTTCCTTCGGGGGAGAGAGCGGCCTCGATCTTGTCTCTACCTGTCATATTGTCCTCGTTTCGTTGAGGAGGGACCGATGGCCGCAGCCTGAGGAGTGATCATCTGGAATCCAAACTCCGGGTCGGGAATGGGCGCCTCAATCCGTCTTCAGTCACGAATCGCTTTCTACTCGGATCTCCACAATGGTGCTCTCGACAGTCACACCTGCCCGGTCCACGCCGCGCATTTGGACACGATGGGTGCCCGGCAGTAGCTGCCACAGAGCTTCGTAGGGTGCCGTGGTGAACTCAGCATAGGGAAGCTCGTCCACAAATAGCGTGGCCTGAGTGAGGTCAAGGTCGGTTGCGGCGGTAATCCGGATCTTCTGCTGAGAGAGCGGTGTGGCGGGGTCGATATGATAGACGGCCCTGTTGTTAGGGCTGAGCAGTACCAGCGCGGACCCGTGCCCGGATGGACCAGCGTCCACCGGTAGCATAGGCATTCCGGCATGCCTGCCCCACGCCTGCGCCTCAGGTGGTAGGGCGATGTAGACCTGTTCCCCCAGGCGCACGTGCATCCCGCAGGCTGTCGTGGGTTCGGTGCCTGCCACAAACATCTCGGTCATGCGGTGCGGGCAGTCCGGACCGGGCAGCCGGCCCGAGAAGGTGCAGACCTCGGCCTCGACCAAGCCATCGGGGCGCGCGAAGCCTCGGACCGGGAGGCCCTTGTGCGCCGCCTCCATCACATCGCGCCACAGCGGCGCTGCACCAGTGACGCCCGTGACGCCGTTCATAGTCTCATTATCTGCGTTGCCTACCCAGACGGCCACGACGAGATCCGGTGTGTAGCCGATTGTCCAGTTGTCGCGGAAGTCGGTCGTGGTGCCGGTCTTCACCGCGGCGGGCCGCGTGAGGGCGAGGACGCTGCCCTCGCCAAAGGTCGGGATGCGTGCTTGGTCATCGCTCAGGATATCCGAGATCAGATAGGCCACGCGCACATCGAGCACGCGATCCCGAAGGCATGCGCCAGGTGAGTCGCACGGCTGTTCCCACAGCACGTCGCCGTTCGCGTCCGACACTGAGCGCACGATTTGCGGTGTCACAGCGAAGCCGCTGTTTGCGAAGGCGGCGAAGGCTGTCGTGAGATCCAGCAGACGTACCTCGCCGCCGCCAAGCGTTACGGCAAGGCCCAGTTGTTTCGTTGCGTCGAAGGTCGTGATGCCCATCCGGCGCGCCAGATCCGTCATCGTCTCGATCCCAATGGCGTCCAGCACCTTAACCGCGACGACGTTGTAGGATGAGGCGAGGGCTTCGCGGAGTCGGACAGGGCCGCGGTACGCGAGATCGTAGTTCAGGGGCACATACGGCGTCCCCTCACGCGTGACAAATGCGGTGCTAACGTCCATCATCACCGTTGCTGGGGTCATGCGACCGTTGGAGAACGCGGCGGCATAGGTGATGGGTTTGATCGAAGAGCCGGGCTGCCGCAGGGCCGTCGTCGCGTTGACAGCGCCGTCGATACGGGCGGAGAAGTAGTCGGGGCTGCCCACCATTGCCAACACCTCGCCGGTCGAAGGATCGAGCGCCACGATGGCCGCGTTGCGGGCATTGAAGCCGCCAGGAGGACACGGCGTCTGGTGGTCGCATACCGCCAGGAGCTCGAGTCGGTGGCGCATCATGTCCCGTGCGGTTTCGGTGAGATCGATGTCCAGTGTCGTATGGATCTCCAATCCTCCGGCTTGCAGGCGCGGAAGGCCCAGTTCCTGCTCCAGGAAGGCGCGGACCAGCATCACGAAGTGTGGGGCGCGGATCGGGAAGGGTGCTGCGGCGAAGTCAAGCGCCTCCATTTGTGCAAGCCGCGCAGTTTCGCCGTCGATGTAGCCCTCAGCCACCATGCGCTCAAGAACAATGCCCTGGCGTACCTTGGCATCGTCGAAGTGCTCCAGCGGGTTCCAAAGCGCAGGGGCCTGTGGGAGAACCGCAAGCATAGCAGATTCCGCCAGGCCTAGATCGCGAACGTGCTTGCCGTAATAGGCCTGGGCCGCAGCCTCGACGCCGTAGGCCAGGTTGCCGTAGTAGGCCTCATTCAGGTAGAACGTCAGGATCTCGTCTTTGGAGTAGCGGAGCGTGATCTGCACGGCGAGAAAGGCCTCGCGCAGCTTGCGCCGGAGCGTCTGCTCATACCGCTCGTCGGGCGACAACATCAGGCTGCGCACTAGCTGCTGCGTGATCGTGCTACCACCCATCGGGGGCGCTTCAGCTTCCCTGGCGGTAAGGTTGTACCAGACGGCCCGTAAAATACCGCGGAGGTCGAAGCCTGGATTGCGGTAGAAGTCACGATCCTCGAGGGCGATGGTCGCCTGGATGAGAGCGTCGGGGACCTCGACCAGCGGGACAGGCGTGTGGCTGCCGGTATACGGTGGCGGCATCTCATAGAGCAGGCGCCCGGTGCGGTCATAGATCTTGCTGCTGGGCACCGTGGCGTAGGCACTCAGGTTTTCTGGCGAGGGTAAGTCGTGGAACAGCCAGAAAGCGAGGCCCGTCACAAGCCCCGCAAGGAGGAGAATGAGCACTACGGACGTTGCCGCTCGGAAGCGGGACGCCGCTCGGAAGCGGGAGCGATCGGCCCGTTCCGCTCCGATGTGTACCGACAGCAGATGCGGGCGGGTAGCCTGAAGGCCATGCATCGCCCGCGGTCCATCAGAGGCCATCTGTGTAATCGGTGCAGGCAGTGTAGTCAGCGCAATCAGCGATCTAGACCGCCACGTCATTCACGATAGTTACGCCATCCGCGACGCGAGCCCCACGCAGCAGGATGGCATCGCGCACGGTCACGCCATCGCCTAAGGTGCAGTTCCGCTCAATATAGACGTTGGGGCCAATGGTGCAGTTCTTCCCGATGATAGTCCCCGTTCCGATGTGCAGCGGTGTGATGAGTTGCGTGCCCGGGCCGACGGTTGTTGGCGCGATCTGCGGTCGGTCCCCACCGCGCACCAGGTACTCGCGGTTTAGGGCCAGCAGATCTGCGGCATTGGTCAGTGTTAGCCGACTGTCGAGTATGATGCCGCCTACGCGACCGTCGTGCTCGATCAGCATCTGGACCGCATCCTGGAGCTCGTACTCTCCACGCGGCGATGGCTGGATCTCGGGCAGATAGTCGAGGATGCGCTGGGAGAAGGCGTAGAGCGGCAGGCTCGAGATGTTGGAGTGGACCTCCTCGGGCCTGGCCTTCTCCACAATGCGCGTAACCCAAGGTCCCTCCATCTGCACGATCGCCATAGTGCCTACCCGTGCGGGATCCATTGGAAGCAGCGCCAGCGCGCCGTTGGGCAGCACATCGCTTCCCATGAAGGAGACCAATCGTCCCACTGCCGCGCTGGAGACCAGGTTATCGCACGCGGAGAGCACGAAACTCTCGGTGACTAACGGAGCTGCGCAGCCTAGCGCGTTCGCCATCCCCTTGCGCTCAGGCTGATAGGCGAAGCGAATCTCCGCCTCGAGCGCGGACTCTCGACCGAAATACCGTGTGATGTCGCGATCCGTCGGGCTGACGACAAGGATGAAATCGTCGATGCCGTTCACAACAAGCGACTCCATTACCCGCTCGACGATGGGCTTGCCCAAGATCGGCAACATCGCCTTGGAACGATCCAGTGTGATCGGGTGGAGCCGCGAGCCCTTTCCCGCCGCCAGGATGACGCCCTGCATACGTCAGATCTCCTCCGGTCTGAAGTCTAGCTGCCGAGCCTCATCCACCGGTAGCCGTAGCGGTCGACTGAGAATGACCAGAGCCCGGACGGCGGAGCTTCCGCGTTGACGCCGGTGAAGAGGTCGGTCAGTTCGATGCACTTGTAGGCGCTCAGGTCGAGTGCCACGTCCTGTGGCTCGGGCGAGAGGTTATTGATTACGAGGATGACTTCACCGTCGTAGGCACGGATATAGGCCAAGATCGCGGGGTTTTCTGGTTCGAGCAGGTTCAAACTGCCGCGCCCGAAGGCGAGGTGTTGCTTCCGCACCGAGAGCACTCCCCGCATCCAGTTCAGCAGTGAACTCGGGTTGTCCTCTTGTGCCGCCACATTGACCTTGGTGTAACCGTACTCCCCGTTCTCGATCACGGGCTGGCTGAGATGCTCAGCGGGCACGCCGGCGCTCGTGAATCCCGCATAGGGCTCATTGCTCCACTGCATCGGCGTGCGGACCCCATTACGATCGTCCAACCAGATGTTGTCACCCATGCCAATCTCGTCGCCGTAGTAGAGGAATGGCGAGCCGACGAAGGTGAGGAGGATCGAGTTGGCGCACCGGATACGGGCTTGGTCATTGTCCAGCAAAGGGGCCAGACGCCGGCGGATTCCCAAGTTCAGGCGCATTCGCGGCTCAGGCGCGTAGAAACCCCACATGAACGTACGGTCCTCCGGCGTCACCATCTCCAAGGTGAGCTCATCGTGACACCGCAGAAAGGTCCCCCATTGGCACACTTGCGGGAGCTCAGGCGTCCGCGCCATGATCTCCACGATCGGGGCGCGGCTCTGTTTGGCCAATGCCATAAAGATCCGGGGCATCAATGGGAAGTGGAAGTTCATGTGCATCTCGTCGCCATCACCGAAGTAGGGCCGCACGTCCTGAGGCCACATATTTGCCTCGGAGAGCAACATCGTGCCCGGCGCATAGGCGTCGACGAAGGCGCGCAACCGCTTGAGGTAAGCGTGGGTCTCTGGCAGGTTCTCGCAGGACGAGCCCTCGCGCTCGTAGAGGTACGGGGGGGCATCAATCCGTAGCGCGTCGGCGCCCTCATCCAACCAGAACTGAATCGTGCGCAGCATCGCGCGTTGGACCTGCGGGTTGTCGAAGTTGAGGTCGGGCTGATGGCTAAAGAAACGATGCCAGAAGTACTGGCCGCGGAGTGGGTCATAGGTCCAGTTAGATGGTTCGGTATCGAGGAAGATGATCCGCACGTTGCTGTAAGCGGTGTCGGTGTCACTCCAGACATACCAGTCTCGATACTTCTCGTGCTCCGGGTGATTCGGGTCGTGCGACGCCTGGAACCAGCGGTGCTGGTCCGAGGTATGATTCGGTACGAGCTCAACGACAACCTTTAGACCCCGCTTGTGCGCCTCCGTAATCAGGTTCCGGAAGTCGCTCATTGTCCCATAGTTGGGATGTATCGCCTGGTAATCGGCCACGTCGTAGCCATCGTCGCGAAGGGGGGAGGGAAAGATCGGCAGCATCCAGATCGCGTCGATGCCCAACTGAGCCAGATAATCGAGTTTCGATGCCAGCCCAGCCAGATCGCCAATACCGTCGTTGTTGCTGTCTGCAAACGCGCGGACGGAGACTTCGTAGAAGACAGCATCCTTGTACCATCGTGGATCAGCTTCTGCTTGCCGCACCATCCGGGGTCTCCTTTCGATGCGCTAACTGGACCTCTCTTTCCTGGCACCATCTTAGCACCTACCCTCCTTTTTGGAAACCCGGGCCGTTGTACTACAATTGATCTGTGGCCTACCAAGACCGGCTAGAGCATTTTCGGCGCCGATACGCGGCAGTGCGTCCAGGCTGGATGTCCGCTACGGAGCGGTTCCAGCAGGAGGTGGATGCTGTCCTCGTCTCGACGAGCCGTGTTCTGGATCTGGGTTGCGGACGCGGCGGTGTTGCCGAGAGGCTGGGCGCCAAGGGCTGGTGGGCGGGGGTGGACCCCGATCTCGCGTCCCTTCGCGAGCACCGGGTGACCACACTGCCGCGGGGTAGCGCCAGTTCGGAATGGCTCCCGTTCGAGTCGGGGTCGATCGATGTCGTGATCGCGTCCTGGGTCTTGGAGCACCTTCCCCGGCCAACCAGCACCTTTCGTGAGATTGCACGTGTGCTGCGACCGGGGGGTAGTTTTTTATTCCTCACGCCCAATGTGGCGCATCCCCTCCCACGGATCAGCTTGGCGCTTGCCCGGATGCGTAGACTGCAGCAACGCGTCGTCTCTAGAGTGTATGGGCGTTCCGCGGTGGATACGTTCCCGGTGACTTACAGGGCCAACAGCATACGTGCTATCGAGTGCCTGGCTGTCCGAGCGGGCCTCCAACTGGCTTGGGTCGAGTTGATCGATGACCCATCGTACTTTGTCTGGAATGCAGCCACCTTCTGGGCAGCGATCGGTCTCGAGTTGCTGTTGCCCTTGGGGCAGCGCGTGCATTTGATCGGTGAGTACAGGAAGTCGGGTAGCGCAGGTCTGCTCACGCGGAGGCAGGTATGACTCAGGCATCTGGAGGACTGCTGGACGTCTTGTTGTTGCCCCTTCTCATCGTGTGCGCTGTCGGTGCCGTGGCGATCATCGGTTGGCTGGTCTGGGCGATGACGCGATCCAGGAAGGTTGCCCCGATCCCAGCAGGAGCTCCGGTCGAGTCCACGCTTGCGTCTCACCCATTGCCTCCCCAGGCGTCTGAGCTGCCTTACCTGGTTGGGCTCCGGCGTGACGAGATCGGCGAATGGGCGATCTGCATTGGGGGGAAGCCTTACTCAACGCTGGAGGCTGTGCCCAACCCTGAAACGCGTGATCAGGTCGTCGCCGCCTTGCGGGCGCTTGCAGATTTCGCCAGGGATTACATCCGGAAGACGAATGCCGCGTCCACGCCCGTGGCGCCGCAGCCTGCCGTGCCACAGGCGGCGTCGCAGTCTTCTGAACGTCTGCCCAGCGCGACTATCCTGGACACGGCGGCGCTCCGCCGCGAAGCGGCTCCCGGAGCGACGGTGCCGATCATTGACCTGGCCAAGGAGATTGGCGATATCGTGGAGGAAATGGTGGAGTTGTCACCAACGCTGCGCAGCCGCACTATCCGACTACAGAATGTGCCCGGAGAGGGTGTCGCGTTTGTCGTCGATGGAGTGCGCTACCACGAGTTGGATCAGATCCCTGACTCCGAGGTGCAGACGCTGATCCGCAGAGCTACGAAGGAGTGGGAGCGGAGGTAGCGGGGGAAGAAGGAATCTAGAATGGAGAATGGAGAGGCAGAGGAACCGGACTGACGAAACACGATTGCGCAGGGGGCGCCGACTCTGGGCTGCGCAGGGGTGTAGCTTCGCTGATTCCTGATTCTCTGATTCGTGTTTCCGCGGTAGAATGCCCGTTCGATTTCCGAGAGGGCTATAAAGCAGATGCGCTATAACATTTGGACGATTGGCTGTCAGATGAACGTTGCCGACTCGCAGCGGGTGGCAGCAGGTCTCGAGCGTCTAGGCTACACGCCGGCTGATCACCCGCGGGATGCGGATATTATGATCCTGAACACTTGCGTCGTGCGCCAGCAGCCTGAGGACAAGGCAGTGGCGCAGCTCAACTCGCTCAAGCGGCATAAGGAGCGGTATCCCGACCGCGTGTTGGCACTGATGGGCTGTATGGTGGGCGTGAAGGAAGCCGCAACGCTCAAGGCGCGCTTTCCCTGGGTCGACGTCTTCCTCCCGCCCTCAGACCCAACGGAGCTCTGGGCTTATCTTGCCGAGCGAGGCGACCTTGACGAAGCGCAGACGCTCATCGCCGATGCAGAGTCGCGGCGACTCGCTCTCGGACGCGCAGACACGATACTCCCACCATCCGAATTAGGCACGATC
>JALOOJ010000133.1 GCA_025454475.1 Anaerolineae bacterium | reverse complement strand
AGGGTGTGGTGACCGGTTATCCTCTCGGGGAGCGGATCACGAGTTGGACGCGTGAGGCGGGCCGTGAGGCGCTGGGCCTCGGCTCTAGTGAGCGCGTCCTATTGGTGTTCGGGGGCAGTCGCGGGGCTCGGTCGATCAACCGGGCGGTCCTTGCTCACATCGAGGCACTGACAGCGATTGCACACGTGGTTCACGTGAGCGGTACGTTGGACTGGCCCGAGGTCGAAGCGGCGCGTGCTTCAATGGCCAATCACGTTCTCTCGCGGTACTACGCCTATCCCTACCTGCATGAGCAGATGGGAGCGGCGATGGCGGCGGCTGATCTGGTGCTCTGTCGGTCTGGGGCAAGTGTGCTGGGCGAGTTCCCGCACTTCGGCCTGCCGTCGATCTTGGTGCCGTATCCCTATGCATGGCGGTACCAGCGGGTGAATGCGGGATGGTTGGAGGAGCGGGGTGCGGCGGTGGTCGTTGAGGATGCGGATCTGCCTGAGGCGATCGTTAGCACGGTGGAGCGCTTGATGATTGACGACGATCTCCGCCGTGAGATGGGAAGTGCGGCCCGGAAGCTGGCACGACCCGACGCCGCAGCCTGCGCCGCACAGTTGCTGCTCGATCTTGGACCAGGGCGCAAAGTTGAGCGGGTCTTGGGCCCCGAAGTGCACGAGCGTTCCGAAGCGCAAAGAGAACAAGGATGATGCTATGGTACCTCTAGAGACATTCTTCACGGGCCTGGTGATCCTGTTCGGCATCATTGGGGCGCTGCGAGGGTGGGCCAAGGAGCTGCTGGTCTGCTTCAGCGTGGTCCTCGCTCGCTTCATTGAGTTCGTGGCCCTAGTCTATGTGCCGGTACTGAGCACATCCCTGCAGTCATTGCAGCAGTCCGACCCGAAGACGTGGTTCTACCTGCGACTGATGCTCTTTGCGGTGCTGGTATCGTTTGGGTACGCAACGACGATCATCTCGCCGCGTCTGGGCGCGCGGGCAAGGAAGGAGAAGCTGCAGGATAGCCTGCTGGGGATTTTCCTGGGCGGCATCAACGGCTACCTGGTGATGGGCATGGTGTGGGGCTTCCTCCACGAACTTGGCTATGCCATCTGGGGAATCAGCGGACCGCAGACGGAGGCTGCGCTGAAGTTTCTGAAGTACCTGCCGACGGATTGGCTCCAGGGCCCATCGCTGTTTGTGGCGGTTGCTCTGGCCTTCGCATTCGTGCTGATTGTATTCGTGTGAGATGAGTCGTGGATGCAAGAATGACAACGACTGACCCCGGACGATTGCACACGTTCGGGTTCTCAGAGGTCCACGTTGTGGGGATCGGGGGCGCCGGCATGTCCGCCATCGCCCGCGTTCTTCACGGCTGGGGCCTTACCGTGCACGGCTCCGACCGCCGGACGTCGCCAATCACCGATGCGCTGCAGGCTGAAGGTATCGCCGTCACCATCGGCCACGCCGCTGACGCGATTGGGGCGGCGGATCTGGTCTTGGCCTCTTCGGCCGTACCGGACGCGAACCCAGAGATCACGGCTGCGCGTGCACGGGGGATTCGTGTTGCGCGGCGTCCCGAGTTCCTCTCGGAGATGACCGCCGGCTATGATGTGGTGGCTGTTTCAGGGGCACACGGCAAGACGACGGTGACCGGGATGTTGACGCTGACGCTGCTCCAGGTTGGGCTGGACCCCACGGCGATTATCGGGGGTGTTGTAGCCAACCTTGGCACGAACGGGCGCGCTGGCGATGGTCCTTACTTTGTGATCGAGGCGGACGAGTATCGCAACACGTTCCTGGCCCTTGCCCCTCGAATCGCGGTGGTGACAAACATTGAGTTCGACCACCCGGACTGCTTCTCAGATTTGGGCTTCGTCCGGTTGGCGTTCGGTGAGTTCGTGGGCAACATCGTTCCCGGTGGTCTACTCGTGGCGTGCGGCGATGACCCAATCGCGCGTGCTGTGGCTGCATCACACCAGGCAAACGGGGGCCGGGTCGTGCTCTACGGGTGCGGCTCCACGACAGCGAAATCCGAATCGGAGCTCGAGTGGCGTGCCTCCGGACTTCGATCGAACTGCTATGGGGGCGTGAGTTTCGATGTGGAGCACGCGGGCGAAGCGATTGGCGAGGTGACCTTGCGGCTTCCGGGCGCCTACAACGCTGTCAACGCATTGGCGGTCCTGGCTGTCAGCGAAGAGCTGGGCGTGGATCTGGAGGTCGCTCGGGGCGTGCTGGCGCGATTCGAGGGAACCGCGCGGCGGTTTGAGGTATTAGGGGAGGCGTCACAGGTTACCGTGATTGACGATTACGCCCATCACCCCACCCAGATCCGGGGCGTGCTGGCTGCGGCGCGCCAGCGATACGCGATGCGTCGAATCGTGGCAGTGTGGGAGCCGCATACGTTCAGCCGCGTTCGCGCCCTGTACGATGCGTTTGTGACGGCCTTTGCGGACGCCGATGCGGTGGTGATCCTGCCCATCTACGCGGCGCGGGAGCAAGATGATGGGTCGTTGACAGCCGCCGACCTGGCGAAGTCCGTTGCACGTGCTGTCGATCGAGGACGCGCCGTCTGGAGCGCTAGCTCGCTTGATGATGCGGTGGCGCATCTTGTTGACACAGTCTGCCCGGATGATGTGGTGCTGCTGATGGGCGCCGGCGACGAGTACCTTGTCGGGCATCGTCTGCTTGAGGGATTACGATGCCGGGTAGCCGTCGAGGGGTGTGGGCAGTGAGCCCCGCCGCCGACCAGGAGGTGGGGGTTCGCGCGATTCTGGATGCGCTACCGGAAGTAGCCGAGGCAGACGTACCATTGGCGAGGTACTCATGGCTTGGGGTTGGGGGACCAGCGGATGTGCTCGTCGTCGCTGGCAGCCGCGACCAGCTCGAGTTGGCCATCAGGCTGGCGCACCAGTATGGCTTACCCTGGCACGTCTATGGGGGGCTCACGAACATGCTGCTGCCCGATTCGGGGCTTCGCGGCATCGTGGTGCTCAACCGAGCTCGAGCGGTTCACTTTGAAGAAGGGTACCGGCTGCAGTGTGATTCGGGTGCGATCGTTGTGCAGGTGGCGCGTGAGGCCATCGAGCGGGGTTGGGGTGGGTTGACGTGGGCTGTCGGGCTGCCTGGGACGATCGGCGGCGCGGTGGTGAACAACGCGGGCGCTTTCGGGGGTGAGATCTCAAGGGTGCTCGTGAGTGCGGATGTGTTCACGCCCTCGGGAGAGGTTTCTCAGGTACCCGCAAGCTGGTTCGACTTTCGCTACCGGTGCAGCAAGCTGAAGGGGGCCGGTGAACGATGGCTCGTCCTTGCATCGGAGTTTCGGCTGCGAGCAGCTGATTCGGACGAGCTGCGCGCCAAGGCGGAGGAGTACTCGCTGCGCCGGACGCGAAGCCAGCCGCCTGGGCGGACGCTCGGTTCGACCTTCAAGAACCCACCGGGCGACTATGCCGGACGGCTGATCGAGGCGGCAGGGCTGAAAGGGACGCGGTGCGGGGGAATGGCTGTCTCTGAGAGGCACGCAAACTTCTTCATGAATGAGGGGGGTGCCACAGCCGCCGACTTCAGAGCGCTGCTTGACCGCGTGCAGTCCGAGGTGCACGCGCAGTTCGGGGTTCAGCTGGAGCCCGAGATCGAGATACTTCCTGAAGGTTGAGGATCTGTCAACGATGCCAAAGCTAAAGGTGGCGGTTATCTTCGGGGGTCGATCCGGAGAGCACGAGGTGAGTCTGTCTTCAGCGCGGTCAGTGATGAACGCGCTTGACTCGGAGAGGTACGAGATTCTGCCCATCGGGATCACGCGGCAGGGCGCGTGGATTGCGGGAGAAGGCACACTGCAGGCGCTGATGGATGAGGATACATCGATGACGCGGCCGGCTGCGATGTTTGCTGACCCGTCCAAGAAGGGCCTCTGGTCGTTGCCGGCGACGCCCGCCGAGGCGGAGCACTCTGGAGCTGGCGGTAGCCTGGTGGCTGTGGCGTCGCAGGCCCAGGCTGAGGATGCAGCCAGGCTCGAGACACTGTCGCGCGTGGACGTCGTCTTTCCGGTGCTTCACGGTACGTTTGGCGAGGACGGCACCGTACAGGGGCTGTTGGAACTATCGGGTGTGCCGTATGTTGGCGGGGGCGTGCTCTGTTCTGCGCTGGCTATGGATAAGATCGCTTTCAAGGGTGCCATGAGAGCGCAGGGCATCCCCGTCGCTGACTATGTGTGGGCAACCAGGCGCGAATGGCTGTCAGACCGCGAGCGAGTGCTGGACGAGGTAGAGAGGACCCTGGGTTACCCGGCCTTCACCAAGCCTGCGAATCTCGGATCGAGCGTGGGCATCTGCAAGTGCCGCAATCGCGACGAGTTGCGCAGTGGGTTCGATGAGGCCGCGCGCTATGATCGCCGGGTTATGGCGGAATGGGCGGTGCCATCTGCGCGCGAAATCGAGGTAAGCGTATTGGGGAACGAGGAGCCGAGTGCGTCGGTGCCAGGTGAGGTCATTCCCAGTCGCGAGTTCTATGACTATGCGGCCAAGTACCTCGATGAGGGCGAGAATGCCTCGAAGTTGGTTATACCGGCGCAGCTCGAGCCGGCGATAAGCGCATTGGTCCAAGATTTGGCGGTTCGGGCTTTTAAGGCGATCGATGGTGCCGGGATGGCGCGTGTCGACTTTCTGGTGAGCCGAGGGATCGGCGAAGAGGATACGCCTGTGGTCGGCAGCCGACCCGGCGTCTACCTCAACGAAATCAACACGATCCCGGGATTCACGCCGATCAGCATGTATCCCAAGCTCTGGGAGGCCTCCGGTGTGCCTTACTCACGGCTCCTTGACTGGCTGATCGATCTCGCGTTGGACCGACATCAGGAGAACGAGCGATCGGAACGGATCTACTACCCAAGAGGGTAAGGGGAGGCGCTGCTTGGGTAGGACTCTGAGGGAGCGGGCTGCAATCGGCAACGGGGACTCTGATCGGGCGTTGATACGCGGGCGTCGGAGCCGGTCGGAACCGGACGCAATGGCGGGAGGGGTACGATGAAACAGAAGAGGCGCTACTACAGGACCGCGGCACTGCTGGGGCCACAAGATGCGCACGTCTATCCACAAGGGCGCAGATCGGTTCGGGCGGAGCCACGCTCTCTGCACATTCCGTGGCGGTTGCTTGTGCCGACGCTGATTGTGGTTGGGTTCGGGGCGTGGATGGCTCTGGGCGACGTCTGGTATTTGATGTGGGATGATCTGAAAGTGACGGGCATCTTCTCTGCACAGATGGAGCGAGAGGTGAAGCTGGCCTCTGATCTGCTGGGGTGGCACCGATTCCATCTGCACCCAGCGGCAGCGGAGGAAGCGATACTGGCGCACATCCCTGAGTTTGCCGCGGTAGATGTATCGTGCGGACTTATCCCGACATCGTGTGAGATTGCGGTCACGGAACGCGTGCCGGTACTGGTATGGCAGGCGGAGGGCGAAGCGAAGTACTGGGTTGACCGTCAGGGGTATGTCTACCCTGCTCGCAGTGAGCGGCCCGACCTTCCAGTGGTTCGGGGCAGCTTGCCCCCGGAAGGTGGGGCGCACTCGATAGCCTCGATCCAGCAGGGGCTGGCAGCTTTAGCGACGCTGGGAGTCCCGACGATGGCGTTGGAGTACTCATCGGAGCGCGGGCTCATCTGGACAGATCCCGCCGGGCGGCGAGTGGCGTTTGGGGCAGGTTCGGAAATGGCGCCGCGGTGGAAGATGTACGAGGTCTTGGTCGCACACCTTGCCTCGCAGGGGATCACGCCACAGTGCGTGGATGTTCGATTCCCGGGTGCCGCTACATATTCACTAGATCGCGCCTGGTAGGGGGTGGAACGTGGATAGATCGGTCGTTGGTATCGATATTGGGACACAGCGCATCCTCATACTGGTAGGCGAGATCGGCGAGCAGGGCGACGTTCGGATCGTGGGTGTGGGACGCGTTCCTGCGAAAGGGATCAAGAAGGGCGTGGTCGTCAACGTGGCGCAAGCCACTGCGGCGATCGCCGAGGCCGTTGAGCAGGCCGAGCAGAGCAGCGGGTACCAGATCGAGCGGGGATTCGTGGGGATCACAGGCGCACACATCACCTCGCGGAACAGCACCGGTGTGGTGGGAGTCACCCGCCGTGATCGCGGAATCGCGCCGGATGACGTTGACCGAGTCCTTGAGGCAGCGGGCGCGATTGTGCTGCCCCAGAACCAGGAACTGGTACATATTCTACCAAGAACTTATACCGTGGACGGCCAAGACGGCGTGCGCAATCCTCTGGGGATGAGTGGATTCCGGCTGGAGGTCGAGGCGCATGTGGTGATGGCGTCAAGCACCGCGCTGCAGAACCTCAGGAAATGCGTTCAAGGAGCGGGTCTCCAGATCGGCGAGTTAGTGTTGAACAGCCTGGCGGCTGGCAACTCGGTCCTCACGGATAACGAGAAGGAGATGGGCGTCGTCCTCGTGGACATCGGGGAGGGAACGGTCGACATCGCGATCTTCATTGAAGGCACGATCTGGCACACGAAGTCTCTGCCGCTGGGAGGCGAGTACATCACGAACGACATTGCGATCGGGCTAAGGTTGCCCTCGCAGGTAGCCGAGCAGGTAAAGGTGAGCCATGGTCACGCGCTCTCCAACCAGGTAGCAGAGGACGAACGCTTCACCGTCTCCTCGTTCGGGGAGGGCAACCCAGTGCCCATTCCGAGGTGGAAGTTGGCCGAAATCATCCAGGCACGCTGTGAGGAGATCCTGGAGAACGTTCAGCAGGAGATCAAGCGGTCCGGTTACGATGGCCTGCTTCCCGCGGGCATCGTGCTGTGTGGTGGCACGGCTCAGCTTCCGGGGATGCGTGATCTGGCGCGGACGATCTTCGAACTGCCTGTCCAGATTGGCATTCCGAGAGGGATGTCCGGGCTGACGGATAAGGTGAGTGGCCCCGACGCGGCGGTCGCGGTCGGGTTGGTGAAATGGACGCCCATGTGGGAAGAGGGAGGTGGATGGCGAACGGTACGGACACCGTGGTTGAAGCGTTTTGGGGGGTGGCTGCGGAACCTACTGCCGTAGCGCGCCGCATGGATACGCGGACGCGGGTAGCGGGTCAACGAGCCACGGATGGGACGATATTGGTTCCCCGGAAGTTCATAGACGAATTCGATTCGGCGGACTGATGCCCTTAAGGGTGAAAGCGGAAGGATGGTGGCGTATGGTATCGAGACCGATGGGTTCGAGTTGGAAGGGAGCAGGCTCAAAGGCGGCGCCTTTGAGGACAGCAAGACTCCAGAGGCAAGGAGGCCCTGAGATGGCTGGTATGGCTGAGAACGTCGCACAGATCAAGGTCGTGGGATGCGGCGGTGGTGGCAGCAATGCGGTGAACCGGATGATTGGGGAAGGGTTGCTGGGCGTGGAGTTCATCGCCGTTAACACCGACGCGCAGGCCCTGATGCTGTCACAGGCACCCAAGTGCCTGCGGATCGGAGACTCGGTTACCCGTGGGCTTGGCGCCGGCGGAAACCCGGAAGAGGGTCGGAAGGCGGCGGAGGAATCACAGGACGAGATCCGCGACGTGCTTCAGGGCGCCGACATGATCTTTGTCACCGCAGGTATGGGTGGTGGCACCGGCACCGGCGCTGCCCCTGTGATCGCCCGCATCGCCAAGGAGGAGATCAAGGCTCTGACGATCGGCGTGGTAACGCGACCGTTCACCTTCGAGGGCGCGAAGCGGAACCGCGTGGCCGCTGACGGGATCGAGACGCTGAAGCAGGTCGTTGATACACTCATCGTGATCCCCAACGATCGACTGCTGGAGATCACTGAGAAGCGGGTGAGCCTCTCTGACGCCTTCGGAGTCGCCGATGACGTTCTGCGGCAGGGCATTCAGGGTATCACGGAAGTGATCACGGTGCCTGGGCTAGTCAACCTGGACTTCGCCGACGTGAAGTCGATTATGCTCGAGGGTGGGGCAGCCCTGATGGCCGTTGGTCGGGCCTCCGGTGAGAAGCGGTCGGTCGATGCTGTGCAGCAGGCTATCTCCAGCCGGCTACTCGACATCACGATCGATGGGGCGCGGGGCATTCTGTTCAATATCACGGGCGGCCCCGGAATGACGCTGTTCGAGGTCAACGAGGCTGCGTCGATCATCCGTGAAACTGCACATCCGGATGTGAACCTGATCTTCGGCGCCGTCATCGACGAAGCTATGGCTGACGACGTCCGCATCACGGTGATCGCCACGGGGTTCGACAGCGACAAGGAGCCGGAGATCGCTACCGTCAGGACGGTTGGGACCGTCAGCGCCGCACCCGTGCAGCGACGGGCGGATCCCAGCGAGCTCTTCAGCACTCAGGTTGCCGATCGCGACAACATCGAGATCCCTGCCTTCCTGCGTCGCCGGGGCTAGAGAGCGAGGGCGACACCCTCGCCGTTGGCCTGCAGGATCTGGGGGTCTGGCTCCCTTTTCCAGTCGCGTGGGCTCGGGCGTCCTAGGGTGGCCGCCCCCGACTGTGGTTCAACCGAAGCGTGTGGAGCGCTCTCGCGAGCGAGCTCCGCGCGCAGTATCATTACGCCACTGAGTTCGTCAGGTATCCGCCGGCCTGTCGGACAGCAAGAAACGCCGGACATAAGCATGCCCGGCGTTTCTTGCTGTCCGTGGCTAGACGCCGACTGGGGTCAATCCGCCGGCTGAAGGACGTTGGCAACTTCCAGGCGCGATTGCACTGAGTTCAATGCTGCAGCAAACTGGTCAACGACGAAGTCGATCTCGTCTTGCTCGATCACCAGCGGGGGCGCGAATCGGATGACGGTGCCATGGGTATCCTTTGCCAACACGCCTCGTTCCTTCAGCGCTTCGGCATAAGCGCGCGCGTTGCCTGCATCGGACGTGAACTCGACGCCAATCAGGAGCCCCTTACCTCGGACCTCTGCGATGAGGGGGCTATTCAGGTCGCGGAGCTCCTTCCGGAAGTAGGCCCCCTGCTCCCGTGACCTCCGCGGTAGCTCCTCTTCGACGATGACGTTCAGGGCCGCGCGCGCGACGGCGCTGGCTAGAGGGTTGCCCCCGAACGTCGATCCGTGCATTCCGGGTTGGAAGAGACCGAGAGTCTCGGCCGCCCCCACGGTGGCCGAGACGGGCATCATACCGCCTGAGAGCGCCTTGCCGATGGTGACCAGATCGGGTGTGACGCCTTCCCAGTCGCTGGCGAACAGCTGACCGCAGCGTCCCAGGCCCGTCTGAATCTCGTCGGCTATGAGTAACACCTGGTTGTGGGAACAGATGTCGCGGACGGCGCGTAGATAGCCATCAGGCGGGACATTGACGCCAGCCTCGCCCTGGATCGGTTCAACGAGGAAAGCGGCGGTATTCGGCGTGATTGCAGCCTCGAGTGCGCCGGTATCGCCGAAGGGGATCGACCGGAAGCCAGGGGTGAAGGGACCAAAGCCGTCGCGATACAGCGTCTCGGTCGAAAACGAGATCACGGTGATTGTGCGTCCATGGAAGTTACTGTCGCACGTGATGATCTCAGCTTGGCCATCAGGTATCCCTTTGACCCGATACCCCCATAGGCGCGCGGCTTTCACTGCGGCCTCGACGGCCTCCGCACCCGAGTTCATTGGGAGCATCATATCGTATCCGGTCAGCTCGCAGAGTTCTTTGGCCAGAAGGGGGAATTGGTCATTGCGGAACGCACGCGAAGTGAGCGTAAGCCGCTCTGCCTGGCGGTAGAGCGCCTGGAGGATGCGCGGGTGTCTGTGGCCCTGGTTTAGGGCGGAATACGCACTCAGGCAGTCAAGGTAGCGTTTCCCCTCGACGTCCCACACCCAGACGCCCTCGCCCCGTTCGATGACGACATCGATGGGGTGGTACGTGTTCGTGCCGTACATGTCCTCCAGGCGGATGTAGTCCTCAGTATGCATAGCGTTCCGGCTCCTCCCAGCTTGATGTCCACTAACCCTAACACATGCCGGTAAGGCGCTCAAGTGATGCTTGTCCTAGGCTGGTCGGGCGAACTGCAGGGATTGCCGGGCTCCGAGCCCCCCGGTCGTGGATTCGTGGGCCGCTAGACCATGTTGTAGCCGCCATCTACGACGAGGCATTCGCCCAGCACGAACGAGGCGTCATCCGATGCCAGAAAGCATATCGCTCTCGCGATCTCTCCCGGGTCCGCAAGGCGACCCAACGTGACCATGCCGTGGACTGCCTTCACGTAGTCCGGGTTGGTCACGCGCAGGGCTTTCGAGAGCCCTGTCTCCGTCGGGCCCGGACAGACGCAGTTCACGCGGATATTGTGCTGAGCCATCGCCGCGGCTAGTGAGCGCGTCATCGAAACGATGCCGGCTTTTGCGACACCATAGATGACGGATCCTGGCCAGGGATGGATGCCCGCAATGGAGGCGATGTTGACGATCCGACCGTAGTGCCGGTCGATCATGTGGGGGAGGATGGCCCTACAGAACCGGAGCGCTGTCATAAGGTTGATGTCCAAGAGCTCCTGCCAGAACGCCTCGTCGGATTCGAGGAAAGGCGTAGGTTTGTTCCACCCGATGTTATTGACCAGAACGTCGATGCGTCCGTAGTCAGCGATCATCGCGGCCACTGCGTCTTCCACCTCCTGACTGTCGGTGGCGTCGGCGATGACGGCGCTTGCTCGCCCGCCGTGGTCGGTGATAACCGCGACCGCGGCCTCAGCCTCGGCGGCGAGTTTGTCGAGGAGCACGACTCTACCTCCGAGCTCAGCAAATCGCTGGGCTGAGGCATAGCCAATGCCCTGTGCGGCACCTGTTACGAGAATAACCCTGTCGCTGAATGGCTTATCGCTATACATGAGCTCCTCCTGAGCAGCTTCATTCTAGTCAACCGGCCTTGGCTGGCGAACGCGCCGTGGGTGCTGCCAATGAGTTGCCCTCAGTCCTGCGCCGTAGGGTTGACAAATGGACGCCCCATGGTATGATGCTAGTCGTCGTGGGGGCGTGGTGTAGCGGTTTAACATGTCGGCCTGTCAAGCCGAAGATCGCGGGTTCAAATCCCGTCGCTCCCGCCTATAGTATGTGCTTATAGGACATCAAGAGCTCTCTAGCGATAGAGGGCTCTTTGTGTTGTCGGGTGTGTCTTCTATGACTCCTCGGCAGTCCCCTAGTATCTCCCCGTCGTGATGTTGTTGCCCCTACGGTACCAGGCTGATGATGAGCCACGCTACTCCGGATCCAGTGGGCTCCGGACTGCTGATCCACCACGGCGCCTGGGTCTGCGTCAAGGCGGGGACGTGCTTCTCAACCGCGAGCTGGGCCAAGAACGCGCGTACTTCGGCCACGCCCATCTCGCGGGGATCGCGCTTGTCATGAAAGAGCACATTGCGCCGGGTCCATTTGGCTTGGGCTTGCTCGGTGCACCGGGCGTAGTGTTTAATGCGCAGTTGTTCCCGAACTTGAATCAACAACTCAGGAGATCATGACATCAATGCCTCCACTTTGCCGAATCTACCTTTGGCACGCACAAACATCGGCCTATACTGATTGATAGGAATGTGTATCG
>JALOOJ010000315.1 GCA_025454475.1 Anaerolineae bacterium | reverse complement strand
CTTCTCCAGCAACCAGTTGGTGGGCTGACCGTTGGACAGGGTAGGGATGCGCTTGTTGTAGAGCAGGTGCAGGTAGGCACCAACCCGGCGCACCGTCCGCGCCCCGTTCCATCCCGTGGGCAAGGCGTAGATGCCCAGGCAGTCCTCGGTCACGTCCTCCGGGGCCAGGGGGGTCGGAGCGAAGCACTCGGTCTCGCGGGTGCGCAGGTGACGATTCAGCCACGACTCCGCGAGCACGATCATGTCCGGGATCGAGGCAATCAGGTTCGGGTTGTTGTTGTCGAGCCAGGCCTGGATCGACGCCTTCAGGTCGCTGTACGAATCAAAGGACATTACCGGCGCCTCTTGCCCTTCTCACGGCTGGGCTTCCACCCTGTCTTGCGCATGGTGCCGTAGACGTAGGCATCCTCGTCCTCGACCTGGCGCCGCTTCGCCTGCCGCTTCAGCTTTCGTTCCAACGCCTTTGGCATCAGTCTCCTCCGCCAGGAAGCACCTCTTCCGGTGGGTCTAGGTAGTATGGCACAGGGGTGGATGGGACGGGATCATACGCCGAGCACCCCGGGCAGTCCCTGGGAGCCCTGCGTCCGAACCCCAACTGACACCCGGTGGGGTCCTCTGCATCGAAGTTCCGACACGTCTCTGGGTCCACGATTCACCCCCACGGCATCTTGATCGGCAGCGGCGCACCGAGGTCGTTCTTCACCGGCCAGCCGTCGCGGATCACCGCTACCAGTCGGTCATACTCCAAGATCCCATCCCAGTCCCGCGACGAGCGCCAGATCGCGCCGAGCACCGTCAGCGCGATCCGCAACATACGCACCACCCGCCGCAGGACTGAGGGGATCATGGCTATCTCGGCTCGCCGGGATTGACGCCAGGCTCTTGCAGATCGTTATCAGGCATCCAAGTCCGCTCGGCGTTTGACGGATCGACATTCGTGCGCATCAGCTCGACGAAGTTCTCGAACTTGGTGATCCAGGGCTCGATAGCCACCGCCCACTGCTGGCTATGGAAACCGTTGAGCCGCTCAGCATCCTCGCAGTGAAGCAACTCGGTGCGCAGGTGCGCGAGCTGATACATCAGGTTCTGGATCGCCGGATTCTGAACGATGTTGATGACTGGGGGTGTCGGCGTGTTCTTCGGGAACGGATGCGCCTTTGGCATGTAAAGCTCAGGCTCGCCGACGAACGCCTCGCCGTACTGCCGAAAGCGGCTCACCCAGCCGGCGGCGATGTTCACGTCCGCCATCAGCACATCATTACGGGTCGCCGACGGGCACCGCGAGAACTGCCGCAGCCCAACGTCCACGAGGCTCACAAGAGCAATCACGTCGCTGTTGTGGATCTGCTCAACATGATCGAGGGCCAGAATTCCGAGGTCTTCGTTTGCCATTTCTATTCTCCTATCGTTGTCGTTCGAGTTGCTGGATGCGTTGCTCCAACTTGCGCCCCTCGGTGCCGGTGAATGGATCGGGTCTCGCCTCCGGGCTGGTCCGCATCTGCCTCAGCGCCCGCTCGTTCTCCATGATGCGCTGCTTCCATTCGCCGGCGCTTTTCTCGTGGCTCTCGACGTGCGTCTCACTCACCGCAAGCCGCGCCTCGATCTCATGCAACCGGGCCTTTACTGCATCGCACTCGCTGCGGCCGGCACAATCAGACCGGGAGTCCATATAGGCGCTCCACTCGCGAGCTTGATGAGCAAGATCCCGAACATCAAGCCAAAGGCCGCCGCTAACAGTACCGAGCGTAGCGATCGAGGCCGCAAGAGTGGCCGGGATCGCGTCGAGGATCTTGTCACGCCATCTGTCCCAAATCGTCCTCGTTCGTTGGGCTGCATTCATCGCCTCGGTCGCCTATCGCCGTGTTTTGAGCCTACATTATGGCGGCGAAAACGGTATCAGATTTGCCCTGTCTTGCCGTGCGTCTATTCGACAATCCCGCTCGTCACTCTCGGTCGCGCTCATCGTCCTCAACAGCCGTCCGCGACGCCTCCTCGAACGCCCGCGCGTGGTTGTGGAGCTCGATCTCCGCGCCGGCCAGATGCCCGCGGGCCTTATCCAACGCATCGAGCAATGGCTCACAGTCCGCGTGATCCCTGGCAATCTCAGCGGCGACCACAATGACGCGCGAGATCGCGTCGATGATGCCGCCCAGATTCCGCATCACACGCCCCGACTCGTCCCAGGTGCTGCTCACGAGACCCGCCCAGCCTTGATCGCGTCAATCTCGCGCGGCATGGATTCCAGGATGCGCCGTGTCAGCTCGGGATTGCCGTGCGGGATTCCGGCTTTTGATTGGCGCAGGGCCGGAGACCGCTTCGCGGCCAGTGATCTACGCTCAATTTCTCTGCCGCTCATGGCCATAGTTGCATACCGTTAAAATGCAAGCTTGTGCCGCCATCAATCAGCGTTGCATCGCTCACGAGCGCATTGAGCCCTGCCAGCGTATCAATATCACCAGGCTTTAGCGATGTGCTTGGCGGTGCGCCTGTGATTGGGTATCCCATGTCGTATTACCGATTAATTGACGTTAATAGGCGCCAAGTCTGTGCTGACGCTTTCAATCACGGATAGCAGACGATGCGGTATGTGATTGTGTCTACCGCGTGCGTTACGTTGATCTGCAACCCGATTCCATTCGTTGAGTCGCAGATCCAGGCGTAGAGCGTGCCGCGCCCCTTGAGCGTGCCCGATGTGTCTACCACTTGATACGCAATCGCTGACGAAGTCGTCGAGAATTGCCGCCCGGCCGACCCGTCGATGGTAGACAGGTAGTTTGACGAGTACACGTTGCCTGCCGGGGTGCGCGAGATCGAACACTCGCTTCGCCATTCTCGAATGACGCTCGGATTATAGGCGAACACATCAATGTGCGACGGCACAAACCCGATGGAGTGGGTCTTGACTCCGGTCTCTGCGGACGACAAAACCTGCTCGATCACATACGGGCCTTGCGAGTTGTGCCCGATGTTGTTGCGTATCCAGATTTTCTCGGGAACGCAAGCCGTGGTGGATTTGACCTTGAACATGTCCGCCACGGGGATCGCACTGCGCGCAAGGTTATTACCGTGTATAGACACATCGTAAATTTTGTTTAGCACCGTGCTGCCTTGGCGCACGAAAGCCACAAAGTTCTCTGCCTTCGCGGTTGTGCTTTTGCGGGTGTCGATCACCGTGTTGTCTGCGATCACGATATTGGAGCCAGACATGGCGTCGTAGTGCCCGACCTTGATGACGCCGAATTTATCAATCAGGCCGCCGCCTGGAGATCCTGCCCACGCTGGATACGTCGCCGTGTTGTCGGTGATGATGTCGCGGAATACGTTGTTGGAGATATTGCCCCCCTCCATCGAATTGGAGGAGACGGCATAAGTCGCCGTGTTGGAGATGGTGTTGCCGACAATCGTAATATCCGCGCAGCGATTGGCCTCGACTCCAGCACCTACAACCGATATCACGCCAACCTCATCAATCTTGTTGTTGGCTACCGTTATGTTGATTCCGCCGGAGATAAAGATTGCCGCCTCAGCCGTGTTGCGCATCAGGTTGTTTGAAATAATCCCTGACTGCGGATGGAATGCGACGTGATGGAATACGTTATCCTCGAAATGGTTCCCATGGCACAGGGTATTCTGAGCCGGGAAATAATTGGCTCCGCTGCCACTCGACGCCCCAGCCCATGCCACTTGCGTGCACACGTAAGCAGACGGCTCGGCGGATGTGTCAACTCCGGTGAGCGTGAATTTATTGGTTCCCGTGCTGGTGATCGAATACACCCCGTCCGAGATATTGTCGAAACCTGTGACCCCGCCAATCTTGGCCGAGGTCGCCGCCGCATTCCACGTCGCCGCGTGGTTGTATACCGTCACCTCGGCTGGGTTGGCCCGCGAAATATCGACGATAGTGAATCCTTCGCCGTATTGCTTGACGTTGTATGCCGGGCTGTATTGGTCAACGCGGCCGTTGTCGTGGAACCAATTGCCAAACACATTTCCGTCCTTGCATCCGACATCCACTAGTGGCTGTGACTGGCAATTCTTGAATTCGCATTGGGAAACCGTATACCCGTCAACACCATTGAGATAGACGAGATACCCGTTGTCGTTCCAGCCAGAATTTGGGTAGCTCGGCCACACACGCGCGTCATCAAACGTGAGTCCCCGGATGGTGATATTCGATGCGACGCGCGCCCCACCGGAAACCCCAGCCGTGGAGAACATACGGGCCGTGCGACTCAGCGACGCATCGGTGACGACGGTCGAGACCCCGCGCCCTGCCCCGATCAGCAGTCCATTGCTAGGGATGATGACCGGAGTCAGCACTGTAGCGGTGCCAGGCGGGAGGTAGGCATACCCAACGGTGTCAAACGAGTCCTGAATGGCGGGGCCATCATCGCCGCCGTCCATTGGCGCGCCAAACGATCGAATGCTACGCAGTGCGCTTATGTCTGGCCCAGGCTCAAGATCAATCGCCTGCTGTGCAGCCGCTACTGTCGTAGCAGTGAGCACTGCGCGGCCAGTAGCCGTAGCGTCAGTAATATTCGCAGCCTGGATCTCGACCTCACCGCTCGCCCGATACGGCAGAATCAGCGCAGAGGATGATGTAAGCGCCTGCAACACGGGCGCAGAGATCGTGCCCTCAGTAAGCGAGAGCGATCCGTCATCGGCCAGGAAGTAGAACTCGCCGGGTGTCAGGGTGGCGAACGTGATCCCGCTCAGTACGCCCGACTGCTGAATCACCAGGTCATCGCCGTCAATCGAAGCTATGACGCCCGTGTGGACGGTGCCGGCGTCATCAGCCGCCGCAGCGGCCCAGGTAGAGCCGTCAGAGGTATAAACCGGCGTACCGATAAGCGTGAAGCCGTGCCCGGCTTGGGTGACTGGGATCAGACCAGCAGGACCAAGCAAACCAGAGATCGCAATCCGTTTGTTCGCTTCCTCATCCGCCGCATCCGCGTCGAGAAACGGGATCGAGTCATCCAACGCTGCCGCGGTAGCAACCGTGAACTCACTGATCTTCTTGCTCGCCATATCCTAGCCTTCTAAAAGAACGAACGAGGACCCGCCAACATCGTCTTCAGTCAACCAGGCGTCCCCGGACTCCAACAACACGGCGTCTTCAACAGGCTCAGGTTCGATGACAAGTTGGACGGAAAGAGCCCCGACGTCCGACGTCTCGACACAATCGACGATGGAGTCCTCGCCCCCGATATACCGCCACTGAAGGAGAGCCGTTGGGGCGATCTCCGCGGTCGTGAAAGACCAAACGGAAGACGAGACCTCAGCGATCCCGAGAACCTCAACCCAGCCTCCCCCATCCACCTGATACTCGATGCCGTCCACCGCGGAGATGTCCACGCACCCTGAGAAGTAGACGGTCACCGTGGTCGAGTCCGTCAGGACCAGGGAAACGGCGGATACCCCGCTCCCGGGGGCCCCGGGGGCGTAGTAATTGCCTGTCGTCTTGATCGCGGTCCCGGGTCGAGCGGGCTGAAAAAAGGGGCCATAAGACCCCTTTGCCCGAAACATCACGAGCCGGTTGAACCCGACCGGGAGTCCTCGCTTTGCCATGAGACTGGGTTACCCGACCGCGGTGTAGGATGGGTACGGGCAGCAGTCCTGGGCGTTCAGAGTGCCCTGACCCCCGTTGTAGGAGTCGAACCCGCGCTCCTAGAGCATCCTGAGAGTCCTGCACGGCGTCGTAGGAGCCCCCGGTCAGACGGACCTCGTCGGCCTCGACCACCCCGGTCCCCGCAGACGCCCCGGTGTCGGTAGCCACCACCAAGGCAGCCGCGTCATTATCTGCCGCCACGGCCGCAGCGACATCTGCCGCCCTACTGGCGATAGCTCCCGCCTGATCGGTCGCCAGGCTCACATCGACCTGGAGGCCTACCACAGACACGGCGAGCGCCTGGTCGGCCTCTCCGGGGTCCAGGAGGCGCACCACAAGCCCGTTGCCGCCGGTAGCCGCCGTCCAGGTCAGGGCGTTATCGTCCTGCTCGTCCCCGGTCGCCGCGGTCGCATAGACGATGGATGCCGCCAGCAGAACCGTCTCCTCGACGACCGCTCCGGACCCATCGGAGTCTCCGTAGTCTGCCACCGTGACCAGGGCGGAAGCATCCTCATCGGCCTCGATGGCCGTGATCAGATCCTCGGCGGTCGTGGCGATATCGCCGTTGACGTCGGTCTCCAGGGACACGGTGATCGTCTCCCCAGCAACCACGATTGCCAGCGCCTGCTCGGTGTCTTCCGGGTCAACGAGGGCGATCGTCGGACGCAGACCGCGGGCGGCGGCGGTCCACTCCAGGGCGTTATCGTCCCCTTCCTCCCCTGTTACTCCAGAGGTGTAGGTCGTCGCGTCCCCCTGATACCCGAAGGCCCTCCCCTCGCAATAGGCCCGGGACTCCCGGACATAGGGCTGATCACCAGAGACCCCGTTGCATAGCCTGCTCATAGCTTTCTCTCGCTCGTGCGGAGCTTGGAGTAGTCCCGTTGCTTGAGGAACTCCAAGGCCTCCTTGGCTGTCG
>JALOOJ010000132.1 GCA_025454475.1 Anaerolineae bacterium | reverse complement strand
ATGCCGATCGCCACGTTGACGGTGCCAAGTCGCCAGGCGCGCCCGTGGGTATCGGAGATGATAACGGCAACGTCAGCGCCGGTCGCTACGGCGAGCCCCTCCCTGATCTGGCGGGCTGACGCGTCGGGATCCTGAGGGAGCGTCAGCACGATCTCGGCTCCCTCGCCGGCAACGTTCGAGCGGTCGACGCCGGCATTCGCGCAGATCCAGCCGTGGTGAGTCTCCATGATGAGCGTGCCGGGCCGGCGACGGACGACCGCGCGGGATTGCCTCAGGATGACCTCGACGAGGCGCGGGTCTTTGTCGACTTCCTGCGCCAGTGTAAGGGCGCTGGGAGAGGGCTCCACAGTGGAGAGGTCGACGAGGCAGCCTTCGGCCTTGGACACGATCTTGTGGGTGATGACAAGCACGTCGCCGTTCCTGAGATGGACTTCCGAGTCGCGAAGCGCGTGGAGGAGGATCGCCGTGAGGTCATCGCCCGGACAAACGTCCGGAATGCCTTGGAGGGCGTGAAGCGTCAGCTCTCTCGTTTCCATGGTGTTCGTGCGCTAGCCTTCGCAAGGTTCCCGACACCCGGCCAAGGGTCAGAGCTCAATACCAGTGATCCTGATACCGGACCCATGAACCTTGTAGCGGATGTTTATGCCGATCAGGACAGACGTCATCGCCTCGACCGCTTTGGCGTTTCCCAGCGGACCGGCGTCGATCCCGCGCATCCCAATGTCCTCAGCCAAACGGATGACGAATTGCTTAGCCCGTCGGTCGTCACTGCAGACCAGGACATCGCAGTCGATGGGGGCTTCCAGGTCGGAGAGCTTGTCGGCTGAGACGTTCTGGAAGGCGCCCACCACCGTCACACCCTCGCCGAGGACGGTCTGGGCCTGTTCGGCCGCGGAGCCCTCGGGCGGGATGAAGACGCGGGCCACCTTGGGGGGCTTGAGCGCGACATTGACGTTGATGAGGATCTTGCCCTGCAGGGCGTCGCGCAGCCCCTCGAGCAGCGCGTTCTGCGCTTCATACGGAACGGTGATGGCGGCGACGTCGCATACGACTGCCGCCGTCGCGTTATCCATCCCGCGGATGCGGTCGGCGGCCAATCGCGTGTTCAGCTCAGTAGCAACGCGTTCGGCCTTCTCGGCTAGCCGTGACCCGATGATGACACCATAGCCGGCCTTGGCCCAGCGCATGGCGAGGCCGGGGCCCTGTTCGCCGGTCCCGCCGAGAACAGCGATGGTGGGGCGGGAGGAATCGGGTTCAGTCATTGTGTTGTCCCTCCGTACGAGCGATAGACCGATAGGGCGAATGAGCGAGTAGGCGAGTGGGTGAATGGGCACGAAGCCACTAGGACGCCAAGACGCTGGCCCGCTGCCCCATAGTAGCGCGGAAGCGTCAATCTGCCAGTGACCTATCTCTACCGGTCACCCTCCAGCAGAGACAGCCACTGACGGGCGGGACGCGCCCAGGTGAAGGTGGCGGCGCGGGCTAGCCCCCGAGCAATCAGGTCGGCGCGGAGGCCGCCGTCGGTCAGGACTGCGGACAGGGCGTCGGCCCAGGCGGGAACGTCGAGCGGGTTCAGAAGGAGTCCCGCATCCCCCACAGCTTCGGGGACGCTCGACGCTGAGGATGCGACCACGGGGACACCACACGCCATAGCCTCGAGAGGCGGCAGCCCAAAGCCCTCGTAGAGGCTCGGGAAGGCCAGGACCGCAGCCTGGCGGTACAGCGCGGGCAGGTCAGCATCGTCGACGAAGCCCAGGATGCGGACGTGGCCACGTGTTGCAGCGGCATCTAGCACGGGCTCCGCGAGCCAGGCGGGCTGCCCCGCAATGACCAGGTCGACGTCGACTGAGGTGCGGACGAGGTCGACGATCTCGATCAGCCGCGCATAGTTCTTGCGTGGCTGGACGGTGCCGACGGCGAGGATATAGGGTCGATTACTGACGCCGTGCTTCGCGAGTAGTGCCTCGCGTTCGCCCGCCGCCGAGATCGGCCCGAACGCGTCGGACACGCCGAGGAGTACGGTGGTCACGCGCTCGGGCGTGATTCCGAGCAGATCGATCACGTCGCGGCGCGTGGCGTCGGAGTCGGTGAGAACACGATCGGCGCGTCCGACGCTGCGCGGCACCGCTCGCTCCAGGTAACTGCGAAGCTTCGCCGGAAAGGTCTCCGGATGACGCAGGAACGAGAGGTCGTGGATGGTGACCCAGGTGCGCACGTCGCGCGGGAGCGGCGGAAGCAGAAAGTCGGGCGCATAGAAGAGATCGAGAGGACCGGTGAGCAGCGTTGCGGGGAGTGGGGCTCGTAGCCGGTGCCAGATGCGGGCCATCCAGTCATCGGTCAGGGGGATGGGGACCAGCCTGAGGCGACCTGGCGCGGCGACTGCGCGCAGCCGCTCAGCCTGGACTCCCCAGGCTGAGCCAAGACCCGCGACTCCGGCGAGCAGGGCAAAGTCGTGCGGTGGATGCTCCGCCAGGATGGCGCCGACCAGCTCACGGGTGCAGCGCCCGATTCCGCCACCCTGGCGGGCGGCGGCGGTGAAGTCGATGCCGATGCGCATCACTTCACGTCCGAGTACGTCCAGAAACGGTTGACGAAGAAGTTCCAGAACATGACAACGCCGGTTGCGAGGACCTTGGCGGCATTGTAGCCGAGTTTGTGGGCACTGGTTGGGTCAGCGACTCCCAGTATGGTGGCTGCGAGCGCTGTGAATGGCTCGTTGAGCGCCAGAAGGATGCCGGTGTTGATCGCCCAGCCGGCGATGTTCACGACGAAAAACTGGACCAGTTGGGCGGAGATCGGCTTAGACCGGGAGTCGGGGTAGGTCCAGAAGCGGTTCCAGGTGAAGTTGCTGATCACTGCACACGTGAAGGAGATGGTGTTGGAGAGCGCCAGCGGCCAATGGAGCACCGCGTGAAGCACGTAGAGGATGCCGAAGTCAACAACGGCGCCAATCGTGCCGACGACGCCGAACTTAAGGAAACGCGTCAGCTCCTTGCGGTGGGTTGTGAGGGTGGTGCGAAGTGCCAAAACCATGGGTATCCTTTGTGGGTGGGATCGTGCGTCCGGCGCGATTATATGGGGGGTGGGGGAGGTGTCAACTCTGACGTGGGTCGAACTGTCTGGTTCGCCCGCGACAAGGCGCCTCCCGACGAAGCGAGTGTGCTGCGGCGCAAGGTGGCCCGCCGTCCGGAGGCGTACGCCCGTTCTGGGTGCAGGCAAGACAGTTCGCCCGATGGGGAGGCGGACAGTCTTGCCTCCGGCGGGCCGTCGGGTACAGTACCCGGTATGCAGCGCTATGCCGTGCTGGTGATGGTGGCAGTCTTGCTGGTCGCCTGCGGGGGGCAGGCCCCGACCGAGACGCCCGCCATGGTTGGGTCGGAGCCGTCAGGTACACCTTCTGCGTCGACGCCTGCGACGGCGGCGGCGACGGGCACCGTGAGCGCTGAACTGCCGGAACAGGCGAAGATCGACGATGCCGACCCAGAGACAGTGGAGGCGGCGACTCCCACCGTGGCGCCGGCGCAGTACATCACGGTAACCGTCGAGGCAGGTGATACGCTCCTTGGACTGGCACTGGCTCACGGGGTGCCGATGGCGGCGATCCAGTTGCAGAATGACCTGGGGAACTCGACCGTCGTGCGGCTGGGCGATGGGCTTGTGATTCCGCCTGCGAGCGCGTGGGAGGGGGCATCACCCTACTGGATCGTGCATGAGGTAAGTGCGGGTGAGACACTGAGCGAGGTCGCGAAGGCGTATGGCCTGACGATGGATGCCGTACAGGGCGCGAACGGCCTGGAAGATGTGGATCTTCTGAGCGTCGGGCAGGCACTGGTGCTGCCACTGACGAACCTGGCTGAAGCGCGGCCCGTGGTCGCTGCACCAACGCCGCCGCCCGTCGTGGCGGCAACTGCGACCGCCGTGGCGCCGTCGGGTGTTGTCGCAGCAGATCCGACCGCTGCGCCGGTTCAGATCGCGGTCGTTCCGCCTCCGGCGGACGTGGCTCAGTGGCCCTATGAGGTCGTGCGGATCATGAACGAGGTTCGGGCAGCGCACGGGCTTCCGCCGCTGGCTTACAGCGAGACCTTGGCGCAAGCCGCTCAGATTCAGGCCAACGACTGCTCTGCACGCAGCTCGTGTAGTCACACCGGCTCCGACGGCTCGACGATCAAGGATCGCGTACTCAGGGTGGGCTACACCCCGGCGAGCTGGGCCGAGTGCTGGGCGATCCGTCCGACACCTCAGGGCGCCATCGACATCTGGATGGACGAGATCCCGCCGAACGACCCGCACCGCCGCACGCTACTGACGACGTGGCTCACGGAGATCGGGATCGGGGTGGCGCCGGGGCCCTGGAACTCAACGTACTTCATCGCCGTCTTCGGAAGGCCGCGGCAGTGACGAGTGATCCATGGCTGGGCCTGATCTGGACCAGTTAGCGGTCCCTGTTCACTGTCACCGCCTTGGCTTGTGCGTGACGCCGTCGCCCGAGTGATGGACCCAGACCCAGGTGGTGCCTGCATTGGTGGCTTCGGCTGTGACCCAGCTCTCGCCCGGGCCAATCTGCGGATCGGTCCAGCCATAGAGCCAGCGTGCGTCGAGTGGAGCGAGGTTCACGCAGCCGTTGCTGCGGCTCGTGCCGAAGTAGTCGTGCCAATAGGCGGCGTGCAGCGATATACGGTCGTTGAAGAACTGCGCGTGCTCCACATCCTCGAGATGGAACCAATACTCATCATCCATGGGGCGATCGTAGGACTGCATCAGCGCAGCGCGGACCTTGCGGAAGATGCGAAAGAGCCCTAGCGGCGTGAGGTCCGATTTCCCCGCGGTAATGAGGGTGGCATAGACCATCCGGTCGCCCTCGTACGCCGCAAGCGTCTGTTCGTAGGTGTCGACATCGATCCACTTCGCGCCCGCGGGCACGCCGTCAGGGGTAGCTCGAAGCATCACCTGTGACAGGCCATCGTGGTCGACCCATTGTCCCGGGCCGACCATGTCCCAGCGCCGCCCACCGACAGTCTCGGTGGCGAAGACCGTCACAAGCGTCCGGCGTGGTAGGCTATCCCCGTCAGGCTGTCCACCAGGCTCCGTAGCGGGCCTGATCTCCCACCGCAGCCAAGCGAAGGGGTAGGATGGCTGCGCCGCCATCTGGACGCCCTGGAAGCGCGACGCTTCGGGATAGTCGATGTGGCCGGCTTCGATGTACTCGTCGCCATTGATCTGCACCCACTGCTGCCCCTCGTACTCGACCGTGCCGATGACGCTGACCCAGTTGATGTTTGACTGGAAGACGCGCAGTGGCGGGAGTGCCGCGGCGGCCTCCGCCGGGTGACGGTAGGTGGGCGCGGGCAGGTCAATGATCCGACCGTAGACAAAGCGGGTCACGCTGCCCTCCGGCGCGGGGAGCACCTGGATGGGCAGGGCGGGGAGAGGTTTGGGAAGGAGCGCGCTCAGGTAGGCGATCCGCAACTGGCGGGTGCCGGGGCCGAACGGCGGGCAGCGCTGGGGAACACGGCGGACGGCGTCGAGCGTACAGATGTAGGCCCCATCGGCTGCACGCGAGAAGATCGCGTCGGGGTTCAATGCTCTGCCGACGTCCGGAGCCTCGTCGGGCGAAGCGGCGGCGATCCACTGGGTGCCGGCAAGGGCTGCTGCGGCAACGGCGAGCATGAGTAGGCGGATGAAAACTCGCACCATCGTGACTGCTGCCTCCGATCGGCCGAATGGGTCAGGCGGAGCGCATTATAGCAGGCAGGGTCGACCTTGACCAGACTTCGGCTCTTGGACCGCAGATATGCCCCGGCGCGGCCTGCGGGGCGAATGCCTACCCTTGCTCGTAGGCCAGCTTGATCTGCGCGAGATCGAGTTTGGTCATCTGGAGCATCGCCTGCATCGCGCGCTGTGACCTCACCGTGTCGCCACTGTACAGGTAGTCTGTGAGGCCATTCGGGACGATCTGCCACGAGACGCCGTACTTGTCCCTGAGCCAGCCACACTGCTCAACGGCACCGCCAGCGGAGAGCTTCTCCCATAGCTCATCCACCTCTGCCTGTGACTCGCAGTTGACAAAGAACGAGATCGCCGGTGTGAAGCTGAAGGCAGGCCCGCCGTTGAGGGCGTTAAAGGTCTGCCCCTCGATCTGGAAGGCGACCCACATCACCTGTCCCTTGGGTCCCGGGCCGGCGTCACCGTACCGAGTCACGCCGAGGATCTTTGCGTCCCTGAACACGGAGGTGTAGAAGGTGGCAGCCTCCTCGGCCTGGTTGTCAAACCACAGGAATGGTGTGATTTTCTCCATACGACACTCTCCTTTGCCAAAATCGACCATCAGTTGGATGCCCAAGTTCGGGCTTGCGTTCCAGATAAATAATACTATAATAATGATAAATATCAAGCCAAAGGACTGAATTCCGCCCTCGTGCTTTCGCTGACCAGGCGCGGTTCGCTGTGTTGGACGGCTACGAGCGGGATCCGGCATACCAAGGAGGATGGGAAGGTGAAACACACAATCGTGCACTTTGAGATACCCGCGGACGACATGGCGAGGGCGAAGGCGTTCTATGAGGCGCTTTTCGGATGGAAGATCGAGCTGGTGCCCGATTTCGGGGGGTACCATTCGGTGATGACCAGTGACAGCGACACAGACGTGCATGGCGGTATGATGCAGCGTCAGAACCCGGGGCATGTGTTCGTGACCTATGTGAGCACGGCCTCGGTAGATGAGAGCGTGGCGAAGCTCGAGGCGCTTGGCGGCACCGTCGTGATCCCCAAGATGCCGATACCCGGCATGGGGTGGTTTGCCGAGTTCCGTGATCCTGAGGGGAACCTCATGGGGCTCTTCCAGGAGGACCCGGCGGCGGCGTGAGTGAACCTGCGTATGGGCAGGCGCTGGTTGTCCAGAGTGTGTATCCGAACAGGGGGCGAAGATGCTGCAACCGTGTAGTGTCCTCGTCCTTGCGTGACGCATGTGGGCGCGTGTCGACGTGAGTCACTAAGGAACAGGTGCGGGAGGGTAGCATGAAGCAGAAACTGCTTCTGGTTGTGGTAGGCTTGGTTGCCGTTGGCCTGACAGTGTTCGGCGCCACCGTGGCATTCCGAAAGGATGTCAGCGCCGCGCCGGAGGGTTTCGCCAGCCCGATCAACGTGGGGTGCTACATCGCGGCGCCCAATCAGTGCCGCATCCACGTTGACCCGTTCACGATCAACATCAACGATGGCGCAGGGGCGCGACTGCAGCAGTTCACGCTCTACGCGAATGGCAGTCCTATCTACGACTTTCGCACGGATGTATCCAACCCGCCAGGGGTGGACTACTCGCCATCGCTCGTGGCGCAGGACTTCGCTGCTACGTGCGGCACGACCTACGTCGTGAACATGATCGCCAAGGATACGACTGATGCGAATCCCCTGAACTACGGACAGACCACGGCGTTCACCTGTCCGACGACGGTCCCGTGACTCGGGGCTGCCGGTTCGACCGAGGAGGTGACGATGCGTAGGGGGTCGCGATTCGTTACGGCCACTCTGTTCGTGGTCGTCACTGCAATCTGGCTTCGTGCTTCAGGCGCGGCGCCGGCTTCAGCCGCCACAGCGGCCACCGCCAGCGCGCTCAATGCGGGCTGCTACCTGGCCACACCCACCGTGTGCAAGTTGCAGGTCGATCCCTTCGCGGTACAGACGTTCTTTGGCGCCCGACTGGAGGGGATCAGGCTGCAGGCCAACGGGCAGACGATCTACGACTTCCGTACGGATGTGTCAAATCCTCCGTCGGGAAGCTACAGCCCGTCGAGGGTCAAACTGGGATTCGCCGCGACATGTGGGCGCGCGTATGTCGTGAGCCTGCAGGTGGATGACAGCAGCCAACCCGATTTCACGACAGTAGCCCAGACGACCCTGTTCACGTGCCCTCAGGGAAGGTCAGATGTGTTCCTTCCGCTGGTCACGAGGTGATGCTGTGTAAGTCGTGAATCATCTGCTCGCCACCTTGCGCCAACCCCATTCGCCACATCTGTGGTATAATGCCCGCTGTCTGGAGAGGTGCCAGAGTGGTTGAATGGGGCGGTCTCGAAAACCGTTGTAGTCTTAGGGCTACCGTGGGTTCGAATCCCACCCTCTCCGCCAGAATCGCGTAGCGACCCCTTCGGGGGTCGTTCTCGTTCCTCCTTCTGGGCGATCTCGCATACAATGGAGAAGACTTGCTCTCTCCGCAATCGCTGACCGCTCTGCTCAGCGGAGCACACTCGCTTCGTGCGGTTCAGGTGAGCGGTCTGGCGGCAAACAGCGCCCAGCGGGGTATCAGAGATGACGGATCCTGGGTCGGAGATGGACCTGCTTTCCACCAAGCTCCACCCGCCGCTCGATGTCGGGAGGGGGGTCATCCGTGCGCACCTTCTCGATCGGCTGGATGCAGCCCTTGCCCGGAGGCTGACGCTAGTCTGCGCACCCGCCGGCTACGGCAAGACAACGCTCCTTGCGCAGTGGGTGCGTCGCTGTCAGGTGCCCGTGGGATGGGTCACGCTGGACTCCAGCGATAGCGATCTGTCCCAGTTCATGCGCTACTTCCAGGCCGCCCTACGCTCAGTGGATCCAGAGGTGGGTCGCACGACCACTGAGGCGTTCCAGGCGCTTAGGCCAGCATCCGGTGCGGGCATCTGGGCGCCTCTGGTCAACGCCATTGCGGCCTCAGGAAGGCCGTTTGTCGTTGTCCTCGATGACTACCACGAGGTGGTGGAACCCGCCGTCCATCAGGCGGTCGAGTACCTTGTCGAGCACATACCCGGCACCCTCCACCTGATCATCGCCTCGCGAGCCGATCCGCCCCTGGCGCTAGCGCGACTGCGTGCTCGCGGCCATCTGACTGAGTTGCGCCTCCATGACCTGCGTTTCACCGCCGAGGAGATTGCCGACTTCCTGAGCAATGTGATGGGACTCGACCTTTCGGTGCAGGACGTAGCCGCGTTGGAGGCGCGAACAGAGGGCTGGATCGCTTCCCTGCAGATGGCGGCCCTGTCACTGCAGATGCACAGCCCTGACCGCGCTGCCCGATCTGAGTTCGTCCGAGCCTTCACGGGCAGCCATCGGTTCATCCTTGACTACCTGGTCGAGGAGGTTATGGCCTACCAGCCGCCCGATCTACAGACGTTCCTGGTGAGAACGTCCATCCTGGAGCGTCTGACGGCGTCGCTGTGTGACGCGCTGGCCGGAGAGGTGCAGGACCTGCAGGCGGAATTGCCTGGAACGTTCCAGGTGGCGAGTCCCACGCTCGTGGGTAGCCAGTCGATTCTGGCCTATCTGGAGTCGGCGAACCTGTTTACCGTGCCCCTGGATGACCAGCGGCAGTGGTACCGCTATCACCGATTGTTCTCCGATCTGCTCCGCAAACGCTTGGAGCAGGAGCTCCCCGATCTGGTACCGGTTCTGCACCGCCGCGCCAGCCGCTGGTACGAGGATCAGGGCCAGCCGAAGTCCGCGGTCGACCACGCGCTGGCAGCCCGCGACTACGAACGGGCGGTGGCGTTGATCGGGAGTTCGGTGGAAGCAGTCCTCATGCGGAGCGAGGTGAGGACCTTCCTCACCTGGATGGAGCGACTACCGGAAGAACACGCGCACGCACGACCCGAGCTACGCTTCTACCACGCCTGGTCCCTGCTGATGAGCGGGGCGCCGCAAGCTGTCGTCGAACAGCGACTGCAGGATCTGGCTCAGATGCAGGGGACCACGAGCGACGGTCGGAGTATGGCGGGCAGGTTGGCTGCGCTCCACGCCTATCTCTTCTTCTTCCAGGCGGACATACAGCGTGCGGAAGAGGCCTGTGTCAAGGCCCTGGCCGACCTGCCTCAGGAGGAGTGTTTCCTGCGCAACGTCGTCTCGTGGGTCCTGAGCATGGTTCGCCTGTCGGCTGGTGGGGATCGGGACGGCAAGGAGGCGCTTGACCGCATCATCCGGCTGAGTCAGGAGACCGGGAGCCCGTTGATCGCCGTCGCGTCGCTGTCGCACCAGGCCAGACTGCAGATGCGCCAGGGACGTCTGCAGCTCGCCCGCGAGACGCTCGAGCACGCCGTCGAGCTGGCGACAGATCGAGAGGGAGGCCGGCTGCCTATCGCCAGCGAGGCTCTGATCGTGCTGGGGGATCTGGAGCGGGAATGGAACCACCTCCACAGGGCTGCCGAGGTGCTCACCGAGAGCATCGAGTTGGCGCAGCAGTGGAACGAGCTCGCAGCCTTCGACGCTTACTATCCCCTGATGAAGGTACGGCTGGCCCAGGGAGATCTGCCGGGCGCCCGTGCCGCCGTCGAGAAGGCAACATGGTTGGCGCGTCGGTCGGAGATGACCGACGTGGACGACTATCTCGCCGATCTCCAGCAGGCAGCATTCGACCTGACACAGGGCAACGACGCCGGGTTTCTGCGTTGGGCGGCGAGGCGCGGGCTCGTGTCCGGCGACGCCGCGGCTGGCCCCTCCGGCGAGAGATCAGACTACATCGATGCGCACCTGCGCAAGTACGAGAACCTGCTGCTGGCGCGCGCGATGATCCTGCACGGACAAGCCGGGCCGGCACTTGAGCTGCTCGAGGCGCTGCTGAAGCAGGCCAGGGAGCTGGAGCGAACCGATCTGATCATCGAGACGCAGATTCTGAGAGCTCTGGCATTCCAGGCGGCATGCTGTGATGGCCCGGCGGGGGCCGCGCTTGCCGAGGCGCTTGCTCTGGCGGAGCCGGGTGGTTACGTTCGCATCTTCCTGGACGAGGGTGAGCCGATGGCGCGGTTGTTGCGGTGCGTGGAGCGGCATGAGCCGGCGTGCGCCTATGCCGCCAGGCTTCTCGCGGCATATGGTGAGCCGGTGTTCCCTGTCGAGCCCTGTGTTGTCGGCGCTGCTGCCCTGCCGGGTGGCGAGCCGCTCAGTGAGCGTGAGCTTGACGTCCTCCGGCTGCTTGCACGAGGGCTCTCCGATACCGAGATTGCGGAGGCGCTTGTCGTCGCCGTGAGCACGGTGCGCTCGCACTGCAAGAGCATCTATGGGAAACTCGACGTCCACCGGCGCTGGGACGCCGTCGATCAGGCCCAACAGCTTGGCCTGATCTAGCCGGCAGGTTGAGTGTACAGCAGCTCCCGCCTATCCTCTACCACCTCAAAAGGATCCCCAATGGGGTGCCCCGCGAATCCTTAATCCTGGGGATGACAGATCCCCAGTGTGCGGGCCATACTGGGGTCAGGTACAGACCGCGGAAGGTCACAGGTGAGTGATGACACAGGATGCGCGGCATACGCGGGTGATCTACGAGATTCAGGTCCTGGGTGAGCTCGACCCGAGCTGGGAGCCCTACTTCAGTGGCCTGGCGATTGCGTCGACCGAAGTCGGACGGGTTCCGGTCACGACGTTGACCGGACCTGTGGCCGACCAGCCCGCCCTACGCGGCCTGCTGTGCAAACCTCTGGGACCTGAACCTGACGTTATTCTCGATCCGGCGCCTACAGGAGGTCTAGGATGAGCACGATTCTCGGATCCTCAGAGCTTATACTGTCCCTGGCTGGCCCACGGGCAACGCTGGATGTCGTGGGTGGAAAAGGCGCATCGCTCGCCCGTCTGGTTGTCGCAGGACTGCCGGTGCCCGAGGGTTTCCACGTGACGACCGCAGCCTACAACCAGTTTGTGGCTGAGGCCGGCCTGCAGCCCTCGATCCTGGTTGCCATGGAAGGGGTGAGTCTTGACCGTCCGGGGACGCTGGAGGTTGCGTCTGCGGCGATCCGGGAGCGGTTCGTCGTTGCCCAGATGCCCGCGAGCGTTGCCGGCGCCATCGCGTTGGCCTACGCGGGGCTTCCGGGGACTGCTCCTCCGGTGGCAGTGCGCTCCTCAGCGACGGCGGAGGACCTGCCGGAGGCGAGCTTTGCCGGGCAACAGGATACCTACCTCAATGTGCAGGGCATCGCCCAAGTCCTGGAATCGGTCAAGCGCTGCTGGGCCAGTCTGTGGACCGCGAGGGCCATCGGATACCGCGCCAGGCAGGGTATTGCCCCCGGTTCGGTCAGCATCGCCGTCGTCGTGCAGATCCTGGTCCCGGCCGAAGCAGCTGGGATCCTGTTCACCGCCGACCCGGTTAACGGCCGCCGCGACCAGGCGATGGTCAGCGCCGCGTGGGGTCTGGGCGAGGCGGTTGTCGGCGGCCTGGTCACTCCTGACACTCTGATCGTCGACAAGGCGAGCGGCTCCATTGTCGAGCAGACGATCGCCGACAAGCAAGTGATGACGGTGCGCACCGCCACAGGCACCGAGGAGCAGCCCGTGCCGGAGGCTCTGCGCTGTGCGCCGGTCCTCGACGCCGCGCACGCGGCTGAGTTGGTGCGTCTGGGCACGCGGATCGAGGCGCTCTACGGCGTGCCGGTGGACATCGAGTGGGCGCTTGCGGACGATGCGTTCGCGATCCTTCAGGCGCGGCCGGTCACGGCGCTGCCTGAGCCGCCGCTCCCGGCGGTCGAGTGGAAGGTCCCCAGGCCCAAGGGCCAGTATATGCGCGGTAGCCTCGTTGACCTGCTCCCGCACCCCGTAAGCCCGCTGTTCGCGACGCTCGCGATTCCCACGATCTTCCGGGTCGGCGTCAAGGAGGTGCTCAGGCCGCTGACGGGGTCGGAACCCAACCTACCTGACGACTACATCACGACCATCAACGGGTATGCCTATATGGGGGTGGGGTACACCCCGCCCCAGTGGTGGTGGATCGTCACCCGGATGATGCTTGCCATGCCGCGGATGCTGCGCGAGAGCCTGCCGCTTTGGCGGGATGTCATCCGCCCGGGATATGCCGCGACCGTCGCCCGCCGGCAGGATGACCAACCTGATGCGATGTCGCCCGCCGAGCTTTGGGCGGGAGTCCGGGAGTTGAACGATGCCGCGATGCTGCACCTGGCGTCGCTGTTGGTCGCGACCACCGGCGCCTCCGCCGGAGCGGAGGGCCTCTTCACTGGCGTCTACGGGAGGCTGGTCCGGCGCGAGGGTGACCCCGCCGCCCCGGCCTTCCTGATGGGCTACGACAGCACGCCCATCAGGGCTGAGAAGTCGTTGTACGATCTGGCGGCTTGGGGTGGGCAGGACGCCGAACTCAAGGAGCATCTACTGAAGGCACCGACCGAGCGGCTGGCGGCACAGCTCGAGGCCGGCTCAGCGCCTGTGGCCGGCTGGACCGGGTTCTGCGAGCGTTTCCACGAGCACCAGATGGCCTTCGGGCACATCATCTACGATCTCGACTTCGCCCGGCCGCTGCCGCTGGACGATCCCTCGCCCGAGTTGGAGACGATCCGGATGTACCTGCGGGGTGACGGGGTGAACCCTTACGAGCGCCAGGCAGCCGCCGAAACGAAGCGGGTGAAATCCTCCGAGCGCATCGGGAGGCGGCTCAGGGGTCTACGCCGCTGGGCCTTCGAGAAGACGCTGCGCATTGCTCAGTCGATGGCGCAGGTGCGGGAGAACGCACTGTCCGACATCGGGCTGGGGTACCCCTTGCTGCGCCGATTCCTGCGGGAACTGGGAGGGCGCTTCGTCCGGTCGGGGTGGATCCTGCGCGATGAGGATGTCTTCTGGCTGGAAGCCGGCGAGGTGGAGGCCGCGGTGGGCGCGCTCGAGACGGGTGCTTCGCAGGAGGGACTGGCGGAGCGGGTCGCAGAACGCAGGGAGATGCACAGGGCGCTGATGCGTGTGATCCCTCCGCCCATGATCCCGCCGAGGAAGAAGTACATGGGCATCGACATGACGGCATTCACCCCCGCGACGGAGGGCAGCCAGGCTGGCGACAGCCTGAAGGGCATCGCTGCGAGCGGCGGTGTGGTCACCGCACCAGCCCAGGTTCTGCACGGACCGGAGGACTTCGACTTGATGGAGCCCGGTGCGGTCCTCGTCGCCGCGACGACGACCCCGGCCTGGACGCCGCTGTTCGCGATGGCCTCCGCCGTGGTTACGGACATCGGGGGACCACTCTCGCACGGCAGTATCGTGGCGCGTGAATACGGCATCCCGGCCGTCCTGGGCACCGGCGTCGCCACCCGGCGCATTCGTAGTGGCCAGACCATCACGGTCGACGGCGATTCTGGGGTCGTTACTTTGGGGAGTCTGTGACCCCGATTGCACCACGGACCCACTTCGCTGGGAACATCGCGGGGCGCCCGTACCTCAACCTGAGCCTGGTAGTCTCTATGTACCGGGCTGTCGGCAAGGACCTGCGCCGGGAGATGCACGGCGACATCATCGGCTCGATACCGGCGGACCTTGAGATCCCGATCATCCCGTTCTCGCCGGTGGCCGTCGTGCGGATGGTGTTGCCGGGGATGATCAGGGCGCGGCGTTACGCCGGCCGGCGCCGGTCCGATCTGGCTGGTTTTCTCGCAGCGACGCCGCAGTGGTGCGTGGACCTGCGCGCACGGATCGGGCAGACGCATACGCTAGTGGATCTGTTTGCGCTATGGGAGGAGACCCTCTATCCAACCTTTGCCCACGCCTGCAACCTCCTGCGCAGCGTTACGATGCGCTTTACGGACGAGTCGAACCGACTACGCCTGCGTCTGGCCCGGCAGGCAGGGGAAGGGGGCGCCTTCAGGCTCATGTCGCACTTGAACCATCACGCTGCGGACCTGGCGAGTCTGATGCCCGTGCTGAGCCTGTCGAGAGTGGCTCGCGGCGAGATAAGCCGCCAGGCGTACATCGACGCCTACGGCCATCGCGGTCCGCACGAGCTGGAGCTGTCAGCACCTGGCGCGGACGAGGAAGCGGGCTGGCTCGACTGGCTGCTCGCGGATTCGGATCAGAGCCTCGTGGAGGCTGAAGCGCGTGTGGCGCAACAGCAAGCGGCATGGGAGGTGGTCTGGGCGTCGTTTGAGGCGGATCATCCCCGCCAGGCTCCATCCGTGCGGCGCCGGCTGCGGTCCCTCGCAGAGGCAGCGCAACAACGTGAGGCGGTCCGCTCGGAGCTGACGCGCATCACCCGCACGGTACGCCGATTCTTCCTGCGCGCGGGGGAGGTCACCGGCGCTGGCGAGGCCCTGTTTTTCCTGAGCCTGGGCGAGATGGCCGCAGTGCTGCGCGGCGATCGATCATCCCTCGAGAAGGTTCCGGTCCGGAGCGCTCTCTACGAAGCATACTGCAGCCTGCCTCCAACGCCGTCGGTCATCATCGGGCCGTTCGATCCCTTCCGCTGGGCGGACGATCCCAATCGCCGCAGCGATCTCCTCGATGCTCGGGCACCGCGGGTCACGCCGGGCGACACCATCAGGGGTTTCCCCGGCGCTGCTGGCCGCGTCGAGGGCCTGGTCCGGTGCATCGACCGGGTCGAAGAAGGCGGTCAGGTGCGGGCGGGCGAGATCCTCGTCACGACCACCACCAACGTGGGTTGGACGCCGCTCTTCCCACGGACCGCGGCGGTGGTCACCGATGTCGGCGCGCCGCTCTCGCATGCCGCGATCGTGGCCCGGGAGATGGGCATCCCGGCGGTCGTCGGCTGTGGCGATGCGACGATGCGTCTGAAGACAGGAGATCGCGTCCGTGTGGACGGCAGCGCAGGCACCGTGGAGCGGATTGGGCCCGGCGCCGGGTGGGTGTGATGGACACGGTTCAACGCAGGAATGTGACGATCCTGGCCTTCGCGCTGTTCGTGGTCATGCTGGGCTTCGGGCTCGTGGTCCCGATCATGCCATTCTACGTCGAGCGCCTAGGGGCCGGCGGCACGGAGCTCGGCCTGCTGGTGGCGAGTTACGCCATCATGCGCCTGATCTG
>JALOOJ010000131.1 GCA_025454475.1 Anaerolineae bacterium | reverse complement strand
GCGGGGCGCGATGACATCGCCGTGACCGGCCCCTGGGTCGCGGCTAGGGCAATGACGCACAACGCAGTGCGGAAACACGTCCTTGCGTCCAACGATGTCCTTTTTCTGCCCGGAGAGGCACTTTGCAGCCATTATAGCATTGGCTCTAACGCAAAGTCAACCGTACTATGGTCCTGTGTCGTTACGGAAGGATGACAATCTCTTACCAAGCACGCGCTCGTACCGTACCAAGTCCGCGTGCAGTCCAGGCGTCAGCAGAATCGCTGAAGCGGTTACTACGAACCAATCCACACCCGAGCGCCAGTGCTCAGGAAAGCTTCCGTCTGGGGTTCGTAGGTGCGACTTCAGTCGTTCCGGTGCCTCAGCAGGCGGGCCCAGCAGACCGGGCGGTAGCAGAACCGCTGAAGCGGTTACTACGAACCAGTCCACACCCGAGCGCCAGTGCTCAGGCGAGCTGATGTCTGGGGTTCGTATTAACGACTTCAGTCGTTCCGGTGTCTCCGCAGGCGCGCCCAGCAGACCGGGCGGTAGCAGAACCGCTGAAGCGGTTACTACGAACCAATTCACCAGGATGGTGTTGTGCGGCTGCTGGGGTTCCTGGTCAGCTCGCGCGAAGGTGACGACTTAGGCCGGTGAGCGTGTTGGCGCACAACAGCACTGCGGCCTACGATCTTGATCGTAGGCCGCAGTGCTGGCTTGCGACACCGGGTCACTGAGGGGCGGGGGGACCCTCAGTGGGCAACACTATACGGGGGCGGCGTCGCCGAATCGGAGTGCATAGGGTGCGCCCAGCGGGCTGGCCGGGGCATGGGCCTGCTCCTCTTGGTGGAGTGTCTGCCGGATCACGCGGGCGAGGTCCGCCGCGGACTGGACCGTGAACTGGTCGCAGCTCAGGGCGATCACGCGGTCGGACCGCGATTCCATACCGAGCAGAGATGTGCCCGGATACTGTGTCATATAGGTAATCACCGATGCGAGGGCCACCGTGTTCAGGTCGGCGATGATGAAGTCGGGGATGAAGAACCTGCAGACGCTCGGGATGTCGTCGGCGGTGGCCATCCGCAACACCCAAAGATCGTTGCGTTCCGCCAGGCTCGCCTCGATCGCGTCCGTGAGCAGCGTATCACCGATCAGTGCCACAACCTGGTTTCTATTCATCGTGTCCCGTATCCTGATGGTCAACGAGCAAGGCCCGCCAGTAGAACGACAGCATAGAACTGCGTGCTTGCGCCGTTCCTAATCTAGATGACGCGTCCTGGACCAAAAGGATACGGTCAGTACTGGTATCAGTCAGGAATTGGTCACGGATTGGCCAACACCTGCTCTCGCAGCGCCTGCACCAGCAGAACGTGCTCGGCGCAATGGACGCGCGCCTCGAGGATCTCCAAGGTGTCGGCCGGCTGGATCGGCACGGCGACCTGCGCGACGACAGGGCCGGCATCGATCGCCTCGTCTGGCACGAGGTGGACCATAACGCCTGTGTGGTCGATCTCGCCGCGCCCGAAGGCCGCGAAGGCACGCTCGATGGCGTCTGTGCCAGGGAAAGCTCCGGGCAGGGCCGGGTGGAGGTTGAGCACCCGGTTCGGGAAGTGCCTGACGAAGGCGTGGCTCAGCACATGCATCCAGCCTGCAAGCACCACCCACGCGATGTCGAAGCCCGCCAGGATTCGGGCCAGGTCCGCGTCATAGTCCGTGCGGGGGCGGCCTGCCCTGGTGTAAGGCAGGAGCGGGAAGTAGACCACGGGGATCCCTGCGTCAATGGCGCGGCGGATGCCGTATGCGTCGCGCCGATTGCAGACGACGACGGCGACCTCGATGCCGGGTAAGTCGCCGGACGCCACGGCGTCGACAATGGCCTGGAGGTTCGTGCCGTTGCCGCTAATCAGAACCGCGATGCGAGTCATAGCTGTCTGCTCCTTGGTGGTGCTGCGAGCTGGCTCGTGGGCATATTCAGAAGACCTTTGAGCTTGCAGAAAAGCTCAAAAGTCGGGGAGGGATTAGCGGCCAACATCGGTTGCCACGAAGGCAGGCTGGAGCGCCGCGATCTTCCCCAACCATCCCCGATAGCGCTCAAGTGATAAGGGCGGTGTCCCCAAGAGATAGTGGTTGCCGCAGGTGAGGTCGCCCACCGTCCACTCGATCAGGAGTAGCTTTTGGTCGCTACGCGAGACGGCAATCGCGCCCAACGTCGTCGTCTCATTTGCCCGGCTGCGATAGTCGCCCTCGAGCAGCGTCTCGCCGGTGTCGGCGTCCCAAACGCGATAGGTACCCTCTGCATCCAGCCGCGTATCGTTGCCCGCCGAAAGGTGCACGTGCCAGTCGCGTGGCTCGTCCACCATCAGGCAGACGGGAAGCTGTGCGCGTTTGATGTAGGGATAGGCAAGCTTCTTACCGAAGTAGTAGTCGACGACGGCATCGGAGAACTGGGGCCACCCGTCCATCAGGTTCCACCAGATCACACCGGTCCGGCGCCATTTCCGCAGGCGCGTCATCTCGATGAAGGCCTTTTTGGCCTCGGCCTGCGAGATCTGTGACGCCAACACAAACGTCTCGAGGTCCTCGGGCACATGCCCGAAAAGCTCCCGGATCTGGTTGGCCATCAAGGCGATGCGGTACCGGTAGGGGTCGTCCCGTCCGGCAGGCGCGGTGCAGTGGGTGATCCACTGGTCGTTGTCTTGCCAGGGCCAAAGGTGGTCCTCGTCAATGAAGCGCCGCATCGATGAGACGTTGGGGCAGCCGTGGTAGCCGATCTCGCTGACGAAATGCGCGGTGTGGTGTGTGTAGAAGTCGCTCTTGTAGTAGTCACGCGGGCCCCAAAGGTGTTGTTCGGGCATGAGCTCGGGGTGACCCACGGCCTCATGCGCGACGTAGGGCGAACTAGGGAGGTAGGGGCGGTAGGGATCCGCCTGGAAGACGGCGTCGGGCAGCACCCGGCGTGTGATGTGGTTCTTCTCTGGGTCGGTGTAGAGCATGTCGCACTCGTTGTCACCGCACCAGAGCGCGAGCGAAGGGTGGTTACGCAGCTTGCGGACAACGCTGAGCGCCTCGCGGCGCATCGCGTCGAGGAACTCGGGGTCCTGCGGATAGCGGCTGCAGGCCATCGCGAAGTCCTGCCAGACGAGGAGCCCGAAGCGGTCGCAGAGATCGTAGAAGCCGTGATCCTCGTAGACGCCGCCGCCCCAACACCGGATACTGTTGCAGCCCAGGTCGCGTGCCATCGCCAGGATCTCGGGGATGCGCGTGGCGTCGCGGCTGTGGAACGCGTCGGCGGGCACCCAGTTGGTGCCTTTCCACAGGATCGGCACGCCGTTGACGCGGAAGAGGAACTGGCCCGGCTGCTCGTTGCTGGTGGTCTCCGTGCGCTCCAGCGCCACCGTGCGGACGCCGAAGGTGACGGCCCGCTGAGCCAGGACCTCCTCTCCGGCGCGGAGCTGGATCGTGGCCTCGTAGAGGTGGGTGCCGCCGTCCTGTGCGTCTCCATACCCAGCAGGCCACCAGAGCTTTGGGTCGGAGATGTCGAAATAGACCGTCCCCGCGCAGTAGCGCACACGCCGGGTCACGTCGAAGCGGCTGTCGCCGCACGCCCCGACAACCCGCAGGCTCAGGTCGAGGAGCCGCTCGGGCGCGGTTGTGGCCTCGAAGTAGAGGCCGAGCGAGGCGCGCTCCGGCGTGACCGACCGCGTGAAGACATAGACGTCGGTGATCTCGTGCTCATCGTGGACAACCAGCTCCACTGAGCGCCAGAGCCCGGCGGAGAGGGCGCGGGGCATGATGTCCCAGCCGTAGCTGTGGGCAGGCTTGCGTACCCACACCTTTTCCTCGCCGAAGCCCCACGTCTCAAGAGAAGGGTCATAGCGATGGCGCAGTGCCTCAAGTACAGGAGAGGCCAGGCGCACGGTGAGGGTGTTGGGCTCGCCGATTCGCAGGCGACCCGTGATGTCGAAGCGGTGCTCGATGAGTGCGTTGTCCGAGCGCCCGATCTCCTCACCGTTCAGCCAGTAGGTGGCGACGCAGTCGGTGCCGTGGAAGGCGATCTCGATGCGCCGCGCATCGGTGTCATCGGGCGGCGCGAAGGTGCGCTGGTACCACCACTCATAGAGCTCATAGGGGCGCAGGGCATAGATGCCGTCGCCGAAGAAGGGATCGCCGATGATGCCCGCACGCTCAAGGTCGAGCTCGACGTTGCCCGGGACCAGGGCAGGCACAGCAGCCTCGGCGTGGTTGGCGAGATCGGCCGGGTCGCGCACCGGGCTATCGCGCTCGGCGAAAAGGTACAGCGTCCAGGTGCCGTCGAGTGAGTAATGCTTCAAGAATCCCGCCTACTCCAGCTGGACGCGCAGGCCGGTGCCGTTGTGTGGTATGGTTTCGCCGATGACGATCAGCTCGGGCAGCGCGGTCAGTGCGCGATCGACCTCCGCAGCCGGCACGACCAGGACCATGCCGATGCCCATGTTGTAGGCGCGGTACATCTCGCTTTCGGCGACGTTCCCTTCACGCTGAATGAGGCGGAAGAGCGGCGGCACCTCCCACGCGGCCTTGTCGATGCGAACGCCGACGCCGTCGGGCAGCGCCCGCGGGATGTTCTGGATGAACGCGCCGCCGGTGAGGTGCGCCATCGCGCCGATCGAAACGCCGGCAGCCCAGAGCGCCTCGACTTCCCGGAGGTAGGGGCGGTGAGGTGCGAGGAGCGCTATACCCAGCGGCTGGCCCAGCTCCGGTAGGACCGTATCCCAGCCCAACGGCGCCAACGCCCGCCGGGCGAGTGAAAAGCCGTTGGTGTGGAGCCCGGAGGAGCGCAACCCCAAACAGACGTCGCCAAGACGTACGCGGCTGCCATCGATGAGGTTGGCGCGATCCACCCAGCCAATCATGGTACCGACCAGATCGAATGAGCCCGGTTGATAGACGCCAGGCATCTCGGCGGTCTCGCCTCCGATGAGCACGCAGCCGACGGCTTCACACGCCACGGCGCAGCCGCTCACGACGGTCGCGACGTGTTCAGGGTTGAGCCGTGCGGATGCGATGTAGTCGAGGAAGATCAAAGGACGCGCGCCCTGAACGAGGATGTCGTTGACGCAGTGGTTGACGATGTCGTGGCCCACGGTGTTGTAGACGCCCATCGCTTCAGCCACCATCGTCTTCGTGCCTACGCCGTCGGTTGTGGCGACCAGGACCAGGTCGTGGGCCTCAGCGAGCCCGCGGACGCTGATCGATCCGCCGAAGGCGCCAATCCCGGTAAGAACGTCCGGTGTGTAGGTGCGCCGAACGGCGTCCTTCATCAAGGCAACGGCGCGCTCACCGGCGTCGATGTCTACACCTGCGGCGGCGTAGGCGCTGTGGCCTCGGGCTGGGACTGCGATGTCGCGCCGGTAAGCCATCTGCCGGAACCGGATGCGGTCGACCGCGGCATAGGCCCGGAGCCGCGCTTCGCCGAGCGTGGTTCCCTGTGCGGTCACGGTGAGGACGCGCCCTCCCGCCGTGACAATCTGGGCGCCTTCACAGCGCGTGCCGGCGTGGAATACCGTAACCCCATCGCACGCTTCCAGCCCCTCGACGGGATCGCCGGTGGCATAGCGATCCGGGTATCCCCCTGCTGCCAGCACGACTCCGACGCTTGCGCCCGCGCGCCAGCGGATCGGATGGTCGGCAAGCCGGCCCTCCAGACACGCCAGGATGATGCCGATGAGGTCGGTCTCCAGCAGCGGCAGCAGTATCTGAGCCTCGGGATCGCCGAAGCGCGCGTTGTACTCCAGCACCTTCGGTCCCTGATCGGTGAGCATAAGCCCGGCATAGAGCACGCCCACGTAGGGTGTGCCGCGGTTGCGCATACCGTCAATGGTGGGCTGCAGGACGCTGGTCGTGATAGCGCTGATAAGGTCGGGCGTGAGGATCGGGGAGGGCGCGTAGCCGCCCATCCCGCCGGTGTTGAGGCCCCCATCCCCGTCGAGCGCGCGTTTGTAGTCGCGCGCGGGCAGCATCGGGACAACCGCATAGCCATCGGAGAAGGCCATCAGCGATACTTCCTCACCGGTTAACCGCTCCTCGATCAGCACCTGGTCACCCGCGGCGCCGAAGACCCGCTCGACCATCACTTGCTTGAGCGCGCTGAGCGCCTCAGCCTGTGTCTCGCAGACGAGCACGCCCTTCCCTGCGGCGAGGCCACTGGCCTTGACTACGATCGGGCCGGCGTGGGCTTCCAGCGCTGCCCTGGCAGCCGAGTAACCGTCGAAGATCCGAGCGGGCGCTGTGGGGATGCCGTGTTCGACCATAAACTGCTTGGCGAAGGCCTTGGAGCTCTCGAGCCTCGCGGCGGCTGCAGTGGGCCCGAACGCACGCAGCCCGGCGTTCCGAAACGCGTCCACGAGCCCCGCGACCAGCGGCGCCTCGGGGCCGATAACCGTGAGATCGACGGCGCGGTCCTGCGCCAGATGGACGAGACCGTCGACGTCGTTCGCTGCGATGCGCACGTTTTGCGCTATAGACGCCGTACCACCATTGCCGGGCGCAACGAGGACCTCGCCAACGCACGACGATTGCGCAAGCTTCCAGGCAAGGGCGTGCTCCCGCCCCCCAGAACCGATGACAAGGACCCGCATCCGCTGCTCCTTCCAGGCGTCATCACGCCTCGCGTTCGAACACCTCTTTGCCAAGGTTTGCCTCGACGGCGACCGGGTAGTCGCCGTTGAAACAGGCCTGGCAGTGGCCTGCGCCGTCGTAGGGTACTACGCTGCGCAGCCCCTCGATGGAGAGGTAAGCGAGGCTGTCCACACCAATGTGCTGGGCGACCTCGTCAGTCGATAGGCGGGAAGCGATCAACTCGTCGTGCGAGGCCATGTCGACTCCCATGAAGCACGGGTAGCGGATCGGCGGTGAGGCCACGCGCATATGGACCTCGCGGGCCCCTGCTTGTCGCAGGAGCGCGACGATGGGGCCGCTCGTGGTCCCGCGGACGATCGAGTCGTCGACGAGGATGATGCGCTTCCCCGAGAGGTCGGGCAACGGGTTGTACTTCAGTGCCACCTTGCGTCGTCTCAGCCGTTCGTCGGGCTGGATAAAGGTGCGCCCGATGTAGCGGTTCTTGATCAGGCCCTCGCCAAAGGGTACACCCGACTCGTTCGAGTAGCCGATTGCGTGAGCCGTGGCTGAGTCAGGCACGCCGATGACCATATCGGCATCGATGGGGTGCTCCTGGGCCACGCGGGCGCCCAGCCTGCGGCGCACCCAGTGGACAGAGTGGCCCTCAAGAAGCGAGTCAGGCCGGGCAAAATAGACATACTCGAAGATGCAGAGGGCCTGCCGCGGGCTGGGCGATGTGCGCCAGGACGTGACCCCGTCATGGTCGAGGCGTACGATCTCGCCGGGCTCAATCTCGCGAACGAACGTCGCGTCGATCGTGCCCAGGGCGCAGGATTCGGACGCAACGACCCAGCCGCTACCGTTCACACGTCCGATGCACAGCGGCCTGAAGCCCCACGGATCGCGGACGGCATAGACTGCGTTGCGGGTGAGGATGGTGAGCGAGTAGGCGCCCTCAGCGGTGCGCATGAAGTCCTGGATTCGTGCATGCCAGGTCTTGCCTTCGGCGCCGGCGAGCATCTGTGTGATGACTTCGCTGTCTGATGATGAACTCAAGCCGACGCCGCGCTGGAGCAGGTCGCGCCGCAGGGCCGGCGTGTTGGTGAGGTTACCATTGTGGGCGATGCCCAGCGGCCCGAGCGCGGTCTCGATGAGATAGGGCTGCGCGTTTGTGAGATGCGCACTACTGCCCGTCGTCGCGTACCGCGTGTGACCGATGCTGAGCGATCCACGCAGGACCTGGAGATTGTCCTCGTTGAACACCTGGGAGACAAGGCCCACGCCCTTGTGGATATGGGCGACACCGCGTTCCACTGTGCAAATCCCCGCGCTTTCCTGGCCGCGGTGTTGCAGGGCGTAGAGCGCGAAGAAGGTCATGCGCGCTACGTCCATCCCCGGCGCGAAGACGCCGCAGATGCCGCAGGCCTCGCGTGCCTTGCGGTCATGGTCCTCGGGGACGAGGGCTTGCGGTAGTGCGTGCACGCTCACCGGCCTTCGCGGTCTGCGGCCATCAGCCGCGCGGCCTGCTCGGACTGAAGCGCGCGGACCCGATCGCGGATCTCCGAGTTCGTCAGCCCGAGCATCTTCGCTGCAAGGAGTGCAGCGTTCTGCGGGTCGAGCACGACTGCGGGCGCGACGCCCGAGGGCATACGCAGCGACGAGTAGATATCGGCGCCGCCGAAGGCATCCGAAGGCGGCGGGCAGGCGATGACAGGCGACGCTACAGCCGCGTCGACCATGCCACTCAAGGCGTTGCTTCGCCCAGCTACGGTGATGTACACGCGCGGGCCCGGCTCGGCCTCATAACCGGCGAGCATATCGAGCAGCGCTTTTGGGGACTTGTGCGCTGAAGCGATGCGCGCGATCCAGTCGATGCCCTGGGCGTCGAGGGCTGCGGTGATCTGTCCGGCGAAAGGCCGATCAGATGGCGATCCCATTATGACGATAACGTGCACGGGCAGTTCCTCCGATGTTCTAGGTAATGCGGTCCCAGAGGTAGAACACGATGGTTCGACCTACGACGAAGCCAGATAGGCCGCCAGAACGGACGCGATGCGCGGCTCGGCGGGGTACGCGCCGGGGATGAACTCGCGGCCCGTCAGCCCCTCATAGAGGGCGATATAGCGCCGCGCGGCCTCGGCCACCGTCGCAGGCGGCAGATCCGGGCGTGGGCCATCGCCACGGTAGCCCTGCTGGGCGTACCATAGGCGCACATACTCCTTGTCCCATTGGTCGGGTTGAGCGTCCTTCATAGTGTCGGCCCGCCAGAAGCGGCTGGAATCGGGCGTATGGACCTCGTCGATGAGGAGCAGCGCGCCATCCGGCGCCCACCCGAACTCGTACTTGGTGTCGACGAGGCAGAAGCCGGCGGCGGCAGCCATCGCCTGACCGCGCCGGAAGATGGCGAGCGCCGCCTCCTGGACAGCATCCCACGTAGCGGCATCGAGCAGGCCCCGCTCGACCACTTCGGCGCACGTCAGCCGCTCGTCGTGCTCGCCGGGACCGGCCTTGGTCGTCGGCGTGATGATGGGGTCGGGCAGCGGGTCGTTCTTCTCCAGACCGTCGGGGAAGGTGTAGCCATAGATGTCGCGCTGACCCTCAGCGTAGAGCGTCCACAGCGCAGTGCGAGTGGAGCCGGTGATGTAGCCGCGGACTATGACCTCTACGGGGAGTGGGCGGCAAGCCCGCACCAGGCTGACGTTGGGGTCGGGCACGTCCAGGAGATGGTTGGCGATGATGTCAGCGGTCTGGGCGAACCAGAAGGCGCTTAGCTCGTTGAGCACCTGGCCCTTGTACGGCAGGGCGGCGAGCACGACATCGAACGCCGAGAGCCGATCGGTCGTGACGAAGAGACGCCGCGCGGCGGGCAGGCCGAAGGACTCACGTACCTTGCCGCTGGTCCGCGCGCCGGGCCAGTCGATGTCCAGGGCCAGAAGGGCCTGGGGGATCATTGCCTCAAGTGTTGCTACGTCGATCATAGTTCTCCCCTATGCTAACACGCTATACCTACGCACGTTCCGGTCCAAACGTACATCCACGGTTTGCCCCGTCGCAACCCCAACTCCTCCAACGTACGTACAAGGTGGATCACAGATCCGCCCGGTCCTTAGTCTTACGTGACTCCAGTGCTTAGCAAAGCTGGAGTTTGGGGTTCGAAGTAATGACTTCAGTCGTTACGGTGCCTAAGCAGGTGCGCCCAGCAGACTGGGCGGGAGCAGAACCGCTGAAGCGGTTACTGCGAACCAATCTAGCTGACCACTAGACCTGCGCCGCATAGGCCACGCCCCGCTCGAAGAGCGCCAGTCCCAGATGGTTCGCCGCGCCGCGGGTGCGGCGAGGGTGCAGCATCGTGTCGATATGGTCCTCGGGGTGTGGCATCAAACCGAAGAGGGTGCCCGAGGCGTTGCAGACGCCCGCGATGTCCGCAGTCGAGCCGTTAGGGTTGGCTGGGTAGGTCACCGGGCCGCCGCGGCTCGCAGCGTACGTGAGCGCGATCTGGCCCGTTGCCTGAAGCTCGGCCAGGACCGCGTCGTCGCGCGGCACGAAGCGCCCCTCGCCGTGAGCCACAGGGCAGGCGATGGGCTCCACGAGTCCTTGCGTGAAGACGCAGGGGCTGGCGGGATTGGGCTCCAGCCGCACCCAGCGGCACTCAAAGCGGTTGGATGCGTTGCGCGTCAGGGTGGCACGTGCCTGCCCGTCGGGCGGTCCGGGCAACCAGCCGCTCTTGACGAGCGCCTGGAAGCCGTTACAGATGCCAATGACGGGTCTGTGTGCCTCGACGAAGGCCGTCAGCACATCCTGGAACAGCCAGCGTAGGTCGGTGGCTAACAGACGGCCGGCGCCGAGCGCGTCACCGTACGAGAAGCCGCCAGGCAACACAAGCATCGCGAAATCGAGGAGCCTTTCCGGGCGCTCACGGAGCTCATTGATGTGGAGGACAGTGGGCCGACCTCCGGCCTTCAGGATAGCGTAGGCAGCGTCGCCGTCGCGGTTGGTGCCGGTGGCGAGAAGGACCAACACGGGTGGGGGTGTCACTGAGTGCATGTCTCCCTTCGCAACGCTATATGACCGCGGTGGACTGCCACGCCCGGACGAGGGACTCGACGGTGACGCCGATGACGTTGTCTCCGTTGAACCCGGTGATGGCCATGGTCGGCGCCTCTGTGACACGTCCTATCCGGGCGCACGGTGCGCCCGCCAGCGTAACCTCAAAGGCCGCCGCGTTGGCAGGCGCCACCTCGACCAGGAACCGGGTGTTGCTCTCGGCAAAGAGCGCGGTACAGGCATCCATCACCTCAGGCGATCTTGGGAGGTGGGCGATGTCGAGCGAAAGGCCAAGCCTGCCACCAATGGCCATTTCGGCGGCTGCAACGGCGAGCCCGCCCTCGGACAAGTCGTGCACCGATCGCACGAGGCCGCCGGCAATCGCTCGGTGCAGCGCGCGGAAGATGCTGGTCGCGCCAGGTACTGGCGCCGGTGGCGCCCCGGCAAGGCCGTCGAACAGCCGACCGTACAGAGAGCCACCCAACTCGGCGTGCGTCTCGCCGACGACGTAGAGCCAGCTCCCTGGGCATTTGAGGTCCATTGTGGCTGTTTGGCGCACATCGGGAACGATGCCGATCGACGAGATGAGCAGAGTTGCGGGGATCGTGCGCTTCTGCCCTGATACGTCAACAAATTCGTTGTTCAGGCTGTCTTTGCCCGAGATGAACGGAGTGCCGTAGGCAAGGGCTGCGTCGTGACAGCCTTGCGCAGCCCGAACGAGGCTGCCCAAGCGGTCAGGAAGCGCCGGGTTGCCCCAACAGAAGTTGTCAAGGAGCGCGACTTCGTCGGGGTCAGCGCCGACACAGACCAGATTTCGCAGCGCCTCGTCCACGACCGCCCAGGCCATCGCGTAGGGATCGACCTCGCCATAGTGCGGGTTGATCCCACAGCCCAGCGCGATCCCGCGTGTGCCCGACGT
>JALOOJ010000314.1 GCA_025454475.1 Anaerolineae bacterium | reverse complement strand
CTGAAGGCGTTCCGCGGCGTGCGGCCCGAGCACCTGCGGGCACTGTCCTCCGTCGGCATCCGCAGCGCCGAGCAGATGCTTCAAGCCGGCCGTACGTCCGCGGAACGCCAGGCGTTGGCCGGCCGCACAGGCGTACCCCTGGAAACGATCCTGGAGCTGATCAAGCTGGCCGACCTGGCCCGCATCCCCGGCGTAAAGGGCATCCGCGCCCGGCTGTACGTCGACGCGGGGCTGGATACGCTGGACAAGATTGCGCACTGCGAGCCGGAGGATCTGCGCGCTCAGGTCGTCGCCTTTGTCGAGCGGACGGGCTTCCCCGGCGTGCCCACCCTGCCGGCCGAGGCCCGTTTCACGGTGGAGCAGGCCCGCAGGCTGCCCCGGCTGGTCGAGTATGAGTAGAGCCGATCCTGTGTGACGCCGTTCCCTGGGAGCGCCGAAGGATGGTCCGCGATATCCAGGCCAAGGTGCTGCTCTCCCGCGTCAAAGGGCCCGACCCCTGGTTCGGGCTGTACTACAACATGAACCTCTATCGTGGCTGCCAGCACCGCTGCATCTACTGCGACTCGCGCAGCGAGTGCTACCGCATCGACGGCTTCGACCAGGAAGTCCTGGTAAAGATCAACGCCGTCGAACTGCTGCGGCACGAGCTGCCGCGCAAGCGCGTGCGTGGGACCATCGGCACCGGATCGATGAACGACCCGTACATGCCGTTGGAGCGCGAGCGCCGACTGACCTGGCGGGCACTGGGGACCATCGCCGAGTTTGGCTTTCCCGTGCACATCTTGACCAAGAGCGACCTGGTGCTGCGCGATATCGACCTGCTGCGCGAGGTCGCTCGGGTCTACGCCGCGGTCTCTTTCACCATCACCACTGCGGACGATGCACTGGGGAAGAAGCTGGAGCCGGGAGCTTCCCTGGTCTCGGAGCGTTTCGCCGCCCTCGCCCAGTTGGCCTCCCAGGGGATCTATACCGGCATCGTACTGATGCCGGTGCTGCCCTTTATCGAGGACACTGCGGAAAACATCGCCGCCATCGTGGAGCGGGCACACGAAAGCGGCGCTGCCTACATCATCCCTTCCTTTGGCATGACCCTGCGCGATCGGCAGCGCGCCTACTACTATGCCCGGCTGGATGAGCACTTCCCCGGCCTGCGCCAGCGCTACGAGCAGCGCTATGGCGAACGCTACGGATGCCGCGTCCCGCAGGCCGGCCGGCTGGAGCAACACCTCCAGGAGCTGTGCGGCCGCTACGGCATCCCCCGCTGGATCGAGCCCTATCCTCCCCAGCCCGTTCAGCGGGCCCGACCCGCAGAGCCGGAGTCTCCCAGACAGCTGCCACTACTCTAGCGCCCTGCCCACTGTTGTGCCGAGCAGCGCGGGCCGCCTCTACCCTTGCCCTGTTGCCCCTCCATACTGCCGCAACGCCTCCCGGGCTACAGCACAGAGCTAGCTCCAGGAACGCAACTCCCTGGGCCATCCTCTCAAGTTGGATCACCGCACTACCGAGCGACGCAGGTCCAGCGACAGGCCGGTGGTGGAACATATGCCGCCGAGCGACGCATTGGCTATAAGGCACTCCGGCGGGCGGGGTACTCGGAGCAAGAGGCCCTCGCGGAGATTCAGCGCGCTGACGACTACTTCCGAAGCATCGGCGTCACACCCCAGACAGCCACCAGGATTCCCGGGAATCGAAGGTGAGAAATGTTGGATGAAGGGAAGCTTGTCAACACCGTGACTCGGGTAGGAGAGCTTCTGGTGCGCGGGGAATACGCGACGCTTCAGGCGTTGACGGGTAGTCGAAGACTGACTGCCGATGAGATGCGCGCAGCAGTAGTCGACTACGGACGCACACTCACTCTGCCGCCAGGTGGTCGCTTCACTCCGCGGAGTGTGGTCGACATCGAAGAGTCGCGGCCGGAGCGCTGGAGTGTGTACGTCGATCTGTGGACTGCCGAGGAGGGACGGTCGGACCTCACGCTGGAACTGACTGTCAGTGATTCGACCGGTGAGTTCTACGAGGTCGCAATCGACGATCTGCACGTGCTCTAGCAGGATGCGCGCGGTCACGCGCCTTGCCAGATCGGTCACATGGAGCAAGGCGAGCGCCCGCGCGCGGTATCGCTGATGTGCTCGCTGTCTCTTCTGAATAGGCGCAATTCGTGAGCCGTAGCTTGTTCAACCAGCGGGGTGCGAAGTCCCCGCCCGGGCAAAGTCTCGCAAGCCCGGTAGTCAGAGGTCAGGCGTGAGTAGGGTAACCGTAGGCGTACGAACGCCGTCTCGACGTCCGCTGCCTCGGGGACCATCCAGCTCATCGTGCGAGAACACGCGCGCGGCGCGGGACTCATGGCGCCAGTCACGCCGCACATACTACGACATACCTACGCCACGCATCTCATTCAGGGCGGCGCCGGCAAAACGAGTGTGCGCTTACGGACGGTGGGGCGCGGGCGCCTACTCGTACCGCAACGCTTCGATGGGATCGAGATTGGCGGCTTTGCGAGCGGGGTAGTAGCCGAAGAAGACGCCCACGCCCATCGAGAAGGCGAAGGCGATCAGGATCGATGATCCGGTGACGAGGGTCGGCCAGCCCAGGCTGGTGGTCAGAATGCGCGCGATGAGAAAACCGAGCGCCGTGCCGGCCAGTCCGCCCACCAAGGAGAGCGCCACCGCTTCCGACAAGAATTGACTGAGAATGTCGCGTGTGCGCGCGCCGACTGCCATGCGCAGGCCGATCTCGCGCGTCCTCTCGGTCACCGAGACCAGCATGATGTTCATGATGCCGATGCCGCCGACGAGCAGGCTGACCGAGGCCACGCTCATCAAGAGCAGCGTCATGGTCTCGGCCATGGCGGTGCGCGTGGCGGCCAACTCCTCGATCGTGCGCACGGTGAAGTCATCTTCTTCCGGTGAAGCACTGCGATGGCGCTGGCGCAGCAGGGCCGTGACATCCGCCGCGACCTGGCGCACGGCCGCCGAACTCGAAGCGGATAGCGAGATCTGATGGACGTGAGTGATGCCCAGGAGTTTCTTCTGGATGGTCGTGTAGGGCGCGATGATCACATCATCCTGGTCTTGCCCCCAATTGCCCTGTCCCTTGCGTGTGAGCACACCGACGATGCGAAACGGCAAGTTGCGGATGCGGATGATCTGACCGATGGGATCTTGATCGGGATAGAGCGTCGTGACGAGCGTCTGACCGAGGATGCAGGTCTTGTCGGCGATCGTGACATCCCGCGTGGTGATGTTCTCGCCCGCGGCGAGCGGCCAGTTGCGCACCTGGAGATAGTTCTCGTTGCCACCCTCGATGGAGGTCGACCAGTTGAGGTTGCCTGCCACGACCTGCGCGCGGCCGCGCACGATCGGGCTGGCGGCCGCGATGCGGGGGACCTGATCGA
>JALOOJ010000313.1 GCA_025454475.1 Anaerolineae bacterium | reverse complement strand
CGAATTGGCGGAACGCGACGCCAAACTAAACGTGTCGGTGCTCTGTCCATCCCATGTCAGGACGCGCATCTATGACGCAGAGCGCAACCAGCCGCCTGTATACCACAATGGAGATGCCGCCGGGCCGATGCCCCAACAAGCGCTTGAGGCCATCTGGTCCGAGGTCGCCGAACGTTACAAGGATTTTGGAGGAATGCTGTCTCCTGAGACCATTGCCGACTGTACGTTCGACGCGATCCGCGACGAGCGGCTTTACATTCTCACGCATCCCGAATTGAACGCGCTGCTCGCGGAACGGACTCAAGCGATGATCAACGGGCGCAACCCGATGCTGTACGCAGTCTGAACAGCGGCCTCTGAAGGATGTGACGCTCCAGATCGAGCCTGCGGAGGGCAAGACGTCCGGCGCACGTCCTACCCGCGCTATGTAGGGCTGGCGCGTAGCCCGGACTTGGCGGCCCGGACCGCGACCGCGCTCACTCAGCCGCCGTTGCTGCCGGCTTGCCCGCTTGCATGCCGAGGCGTTGGGCTGCAGGCGCCTCCGCGGGTGGGCCGAGGGCACCTTTGGTCGCGACCACAAGCACGATGGCGATCACCCAGTAGACGATCCCTCTAAGCACCATCCAGGTGCCGTGGCCGCCCAATACGATGTCAGGCGTGGGCAGGAAGGTCGACACCACATTGGTGCCGGCGTGAAGCAACGCGACGGGCAGCACGCTGCCGCGCGACTTGAGGTAGAACCAGTTTAGGAGGAAGGTCAGCGGAACCAGGTTGAACAGGTACCAGACGAGAGTGGTCTCGTAGTGCCCAAGCATAGGCAGGTGCCAGACAGAATGGATCGCGCCGAGGATCAGCGAGGCAACGATCGGTGAGAAGCGAGTCAGGAGCGCTGGGAGTGCAAACCCACGCCAGCCAGGCTCCTCATTGCCGCCGGTCAACAGCGCCGTCGGGATCAGATAGGCAGGATAGAAGTACCAGGGCTGCGCGCTCGAAAAATCGGCGCGCCCACCCAGGATCCGGTAGAGGCCGTAGTGCATGCCTCCGAGCAGGCCAGGCAGCAACAGCGCCCCCTTCAGGTAGAGGCCAGCTGGGACCCGGAAGCTCAGGATCTCCCGCAGCCAGCGCCGAAGTCCCTCGCGGCCCCGGCTCGCCCGGACAGTTATGGTCGCCGCCACGAAGGGCCCGAAAGCGGCCGCGATGATGAAGGGTGTCTGGCGCTTCTGGGGGACGCGCTTCACGGTCGGGATCAGAATCGCCCAGGTGATGGCAAAGGCCAGAACAAAGAAGAGCGCCAGCCAACGCCACGCGATTGGGAGATCTGCGTCAACAGACGCATGGTCTCGAGCGGCCTCGTTCTCAGTTCGCTCTGTCACGTGTGCACCTCCTGGTACCCTGAGCCATGCGGCATTCGCCTGGATGGCGCCACATCCTTCCCGCGATGAGGACCGCGATCGCCACAGCGCCGTCGACCATCAGCGAGGCGTTGGTGACCGGCACAAACTGGCTCGTGACGTTGACCGACGCGTGGAGCAACATGGCAGTCCAGATGCCACCCCCCGAACGGATGTACAGCCACGTCATCAGGAAACGCCCGAAGAAGCTGCCGATGAGCACGTGCTGGTTCAGCTCAAAGTAGCCCGCGAGGTGGAGCGGCACGTGCCAGAGCATCCAGAACGCCCATACGAGCACCGTGGCAAACAGGGGTGTAGCGCGGTCCAGGAATCTCGGGAGCGCGAGACCGGTCCAGCCGATCTCCTCGTTCAGCCCCCCGGAGTAGATGAGCGTGTAGAGGAAGATGACCACCACCGTGGCCCACTGTCGGAGCGAGGCCCAGGCCGGAGCTGGGTCTGTGAGCATCCGCCAGCCGAGAAGGTGAGCAAGTCGTACACTGACCAGCCGCATCGCGACGGGGAGGAGGAGCGCGAGGAGGTACCAGCCCCAGTGCCCCCTGGGGCGCGCTAGCGACGAGAGCGTGTGCCGGACACCGGGGGCACCCGAGGTGGCGGCAGCGAGTAGTATCGCCGGAATCACCGCGATCAGCACGAACAACACCAGGGCCGGAACCGGGATATCGGGCCGGGTGAGGGCCTGGTTCACCACGAAGATAGCGGCACACACAATCCAGGCACCGAATAGGGCTAGCCGGAACGGCACCGGGCGGCTCGTATGCGCCGGTTGGGCGGCCACGCGCGCGACCAACAGGCACGCGATGCCGGGACCCCCAAAGACCGCGGCAGCTGCCAGCAGTTCGGCGACCTCGCTCCGCTCCGCCATAACCGGTACCCAGAGCATCCACGTGATCGCGTAGCAGATGACGTAGAAGGCGATGAGTGGGTATCGGCTAATCCACACCGCCACGGGTTTCATCGTGTTGCCTCCTATTGCGGCTCTTTGCCGCACGGTTCTGCCTCGACACGGCCGGTCCCCGAACTGGCATCACCGCGTCGCGATGGCCACGACCACGGGATCAACCTCAGTGGCTAGACGCCGCGCCTCTGCGACCTGATCGTCTCGCCCGGCCCGCCGGTACGCTTCTTCCAGGTGAAGGTAGCCATCCGGATGATCCGGAAAGCGCTCCGCCATCAACGCAAAGACGTCCACTGCGAGGCCCGACTGCCCATCTCGCAGCAGAATCAGCCCTGCGCTGCTCAGGTGCTCGAAGACCGCGCCGTCGGGCTCCTCAGCGCCGGATGCACGCATCGCGCTGACCGTCGCGCGGACCTGTGCGTAGTCTGCCTTGAGCACCGCATCTCGGAGCGTCTGCACGGGGAGAGCCTATCAGGTCGGGGACTTCCACGAGCCTCAGGGCCGGCTCAGCCACGCGTTTGAAGGTGGCGACGAAGGAGCGCGGCCCCTCCGTGACCGTGCGGGCAAGTGTCTCCCTCCCCAGCGCCCCATCATCGATGGTGCCCGCCATCTGCGCGCCCACCACGTGCAGCGCACGCTGATTGATGCCCCTGAAGGTCTTCGCCATGATCTCAGCTTCGGACAGCTCGCTGGAAAGGGCTCTGCACGTTGCAGCGTACACGAACGACACTCGCAACCCAACGCGCTCGTAGTACTGCGCGACGAGGACATCGCCAACATCCCCGGTGCAGTTGCTGACGGCCCCATGCTACCAGTTGCGGTTCATCGCGCTCCAGGCGCGCCCCAGCTCTTCGTTCAACCTTGATGTTGTCGGTTATCTTCCGAGCGCGTCACGCCTGCTGGAGCAAGAGGGCGTCCACGCGCGGGGTCTCGTGTCGCCAGGCCCGCTGCAGCCACCGCGACGCGAAGAACCTCGTCCACAGGATCATCAGCGTCGTCGGCACGATCCCGAGGGACAGAGCCACCCCATACAGGGCCTGCACCTCGATGGAGGCCCGGCTCTGCAGATATCCGGTCAGCGACCCGATGAAGGCGTTGCCGAGATAGTGGACGATCATCG
>JALOOJ010000312.1 GCA_025454475.1 Anaerolineae bacterium | reverse complement strand
GGCTTCGCCCGGTAGAGGTCATCGAGCGTACGCGCCAGATAGATCATCTCCTGGTGGTCGATGTCGGCGAGGTGCGTGCCCAGGTCGTGGATGATGTCGGACCACTTCCAGCCATTTGGCGACGTGATCAGCGCGGTGCCGTCCATGAAGTTCTCGAAGTAGATGTCGAGCCCCGACTGGGCCAGCCCGGCGTACCCGGTGAACTCGCGCCCGCCGCGGCGGTACTCAAAGATCTCACCGACGTCCTCGGGGATCTTGCTGGCGTGTTCGTGCGCCGAGACGATGATCTCCTCGTCGAGGATGCGCTGGACCTCCAGCTCCTCCGCGTCGGTCACGGGCACCACATAGGGCTCGACGCGATCAACGTCGGCAGCGAGCTTGATGTCCTTGTAGTCGACACCCGCTTCGAGCCACTGGAAGGCCTGATAGCCGTTGTACGCCTTGCGTTGCTTCATCTCTACGCTCCTGTGTAGAATGGACCTACCAAAATCCTATCAATTGGCATGTGCGTCCCGCCAGTGATGCGGATTGGGGTGGGACAGGTCAGCTGCTGCTTGCCGAAGACTGCGACGGTGCCCGGTACCCGAGGGTCCGCGAGACGCGGGCGGAGGCCTTCAGGATCAGGTCGGTATAGAGGCGCGTCGTGGGCTCAGGCATGCGCGACAACGGGCCGGCGATCGACATCCCCGCCACGACGCGACCCGAGTAGTCACGGATGGGTGCCGCGATCGAGGCGGCGCCGACATCAAGGTCGTCGGCGGTCACGACGTAGCCCTGCGCGCGGATCTGGTCCAGGAACGCCTCGAGCTTTGCCCGGTCGGTGTAGGTGTAGGGCGTGATCGGGTCAAGGCTGATGCGGTCAAGTATCGCGTCGCGCTCCGCCTGGGGCAGGTGCGCCAGCAGCACCTTGGGCACGCCACCGGTGTGAATGGGGACGCGACGTCCGACGGTGCCAAAGAGGCGCACCGATTGTGGGCTCTCGCGCGCGGCGAGGACGAGGGTCTCGAGGCCGTCGATCGTACCCAGAAAGATCGTCTCGCGCGTCTCCTCGACGAGCCAGTCCATAACCGGCGCCGCTGCCTGGATCAGGGCGTCGCGGCGTTGAACGTGCTCGCCGAACTCCACCATCCGCAGGCCCAAGGTGTAGCTGCCCTGGTCGTTGCGCATCACAAAGCCATGCGCCTGGAGGGTCGCCAGAATGCGGAAGACCTTGTTCTTGACCAGGCCGGTCTGCTCGGTGATTTCCGCCAGCGACAGCGCGCTGTCAGCCGGGAGGAACGCTTCCAGGACGAGGATAGTATCTTCTACGACGGCGATGCGATAGTCGGTCATTGGCTGGTTGTGGTGGGCGTTATGCCAGGCATAACATCGTTATATCTGATATAGTGTATCCAGAATGGCGGCGCTGTCAAGCAGTTTTCCGACTTTCTTCTGGAATATGACCCGAATGGGCCATTTGCGGGCGAACTGTCTTGCCTGCACCCGGAACGGGCGTTCGCCCTCCGGGTGTGGGGTGCGCCCTCAACCCCGAAGGCGCCTGCCGTCACATCGTATCCGCCATACCGCACCATGCCGCGCCGCGGGCGAACGCCCGCGCAGACGCGGGGCCACAGTTCGCCCCACAGCCCGAAGGCGGAGGGGATGGCGCGGACGGGCGCACGTGGTATGCTACGGGAACGCTTGCGCGTGGGAGGTGGGGCGTGGAGATGCGGGTGCTGGCGCCGGGGGATGAGGCAGCGATGGAGGCGTTCCTGCGACCACGGATCGCGTCGTCGATGTTCCTGCTCGGGAACATGCACGCGGCTGGGCTCATCGATCGGGGCGAGCGGCTGTGCGGTACTTACGCCGGCGCCATCGATGGCGGCACGCTGGTCGGCGTAGTGGCGCATTTCTGGAATGGTATGGTCAACCCCCAGGCGCCCGACCACGCCGGCGCGTTGTGCCGACTGGCCGTGCGGTCGTCGGGCCGCCCGGTACACGGCGCTATGGGCCCCGCCGACCAGGTGGGCACGATCATCGCGGCGCTGGAGGCCGAGTCCGCTGCGTCGGGACGGCCGCTGGTTGTGCAGAAAGACAGCCTTGACAAGCTCTACCAGGTCGAGCTGTCTGCCCTGGTGGTGCCCGAAGCCCTGCGCAGCGGAAGGGTGGTGGGTCGTCGCGCGGTGGAGGGCGATATCGGTGTCCTTGCGGGGTGGCGTGTCGCCTTCAGTATTGAGGCCCTGGGCTCGGAGCCGTCAGCCGAGTTGTGCGCGACCTCCCGGAAGGGGGTAACTCGCGCGATCGCGGAGGGGCGCCTATGGGTGCTGGAGGTAGGGGGCGGACCCGTGGCCATGACTGCTTTCAGCACCAGCACTGCCGACGCCGTGCAGGTTGGGGGTGTGTACACGCCGCCTGAGCTGCGAGGCAGGGGCTACGCACGCTGCGCGGTCGCGGCGTCACTGCTGGAGGAGCGGGAGGCCGGGGCCGAACTCGGCGTGCTCTTCACCGCCGAGGACAACCTGGCTGCCCAGCGGGCGTACGAGGCCCTCGGGTTCGAGCACATCGGCGACTGGCGCTTGATGCTGTTGCGCGAGCCGTGGACGGTGTAGGGGACGACGATGGCATACAAGCTGGCAGTCTTCGACTTCGACGGTACGTTGGCCAACACGCTGCCGTGGTTCATCTCGGTGGCCAACGAGGTGTCCGATCGCTACGGCATCCGCCACGTCGACGAGTCCGAATACGACGCACTCCGCGAGATGAACCCGATCGAGATCATGAAGTACCTGAACATCAACCCGCTGAGGGTGCCGGCGATGGCGACCTATGTGCGCAAGCGCATGGCGCACGAGATCGAGGAGATCGCGCTGGTGCCGGGGATGGCGGACGCGCTTCGGACGCTCTTCGCCGCGGGCGTGGAACTGGCGGTCGTCAGCTCCAACGCCAGGGCCAATGTGCGCAAGGTGTTGGGCCCGGAGCTGTCGGGCCTGATGGTGGCGTTCGAGACCGGCGTCGCGCTCTTCGGGAAGCCGCAGAAGCTGCGCCACGTGCTGAACCTGCGCGCGACGGCGCCGGAGGACGCGATGTACTTCGGCGACGAGATACGCGACGTCGAGGCCGCGCTCGCTGTGGGGATGGCGTCGGGCGCGGTGACGTGGGGGTATAACAGCGGTGCGTCGCTCGCCGCGCACGGGGCGACCGTGGTGTTCCGGGCGCCTGAGGAGATTGTGGGGGTGGTGACGGGCGAGTGAGCGAGAAGGCGAGTGCGTCGTAACCGAGAGCGGCACTGTGTCCGTCCGACCGATTCGAAGGCATCATCGTCGTGCGCCCAAGGGCTTTCCATAGCCCTTGGGCGCTTTCGCGGGCGAAGCATGGCTGCTGCGCGTGGAGACGGCGCGCGTCAGAACGCGTTGGTGGGCCGTCTTGCGCTGCGCGCGCCGCCACGAAGGGAGAAGACGCGGC
>JALOOJ010000130.1 GCA_025454475.1 Anaerolineae bacterium | reverse complement strand
ACCCGCAGTGGACACAGGGGCTTGAGATGCTGCAGTACAGCGCGTTCGAGCCGCAACTGATCTCGTATCAGGGCGTGCGCGACGCCGCGCAGCAGGCCTACAACGAGATCATGCAGGGTGGTGATATCGACCAGGTTCTGGCCGACCTCACCGAGGAAGCCAACGCCCTGCAAGCTGAGTTGATGGAATAGTCGAAGACCGCTTCAGAGGTTCAAAGGCCCACCATCTCTTAAGAGATGGTGGGCCTTCTTCATGGTACAACCACAAAACCGGCGCAGCAGTTCCGGACCTGGCCCGCCTCAGGATAGCAGTCCCAAGAAGCTCAACACCGCGGCAAGTGTCGTACCCTGGTCGACCGACTCACCCAGCTTGAGCACGAAGGTCAGCAGGAGCACCCCACTGGCAATACCTAATGACAACCAATCGATCGCCTTCCACCTTGGCTCGCGCTTGACCATGACTCCCCTCCGTGCAATAGACCGCATGTTCTAGTGTGTCCTCATTATACTAGAACTTTCGTTCTAATGCAAGAGGCAATCGCCGCTCGCCACCCTCTCCGCGCCCAAGGACCTTCCGCAGAAGGTCCTTGGGCGCTTCCGCTGGCACGACGACGAGCACTCGAAGCTCGGGAAAGACACCCGTTCCCAGCGCAGAAACCACCAGCGGTGGCGCCCTATGTGAACCGCAGTACACTGTGTGGCTACAACGATTCGCTCATCCCGCCCCACCAAGGAACTCCCGCATGGCCATTCTGAAGAGACTATTCGGTTATCTTGGCCCCTATTGGAAAGTGCTAACCGCGACAGCGTTACTCCTGTTACTGCGGACCGGGCTGAACCTTGTGCCGCCGCTCATCCAACGCGCGATCGTCGACGACGTGATCGAGGCCGGCGATCTCGCCCACCTGATGCGCCTGATCCTCGCCCTTGTCGGCGTCTATGCCATCCTGCATCTGACCGACTTTGGCGACAATGTCCTGAGGCATACGTTGGGACAACGATTCATCCTGGACCTGCGGGTCCGTATTTACAACCACCTGCAGCGCCTGTCGCTCTCGTTCTTCGAGAGCACCTCGACCGGCGAGATCATGTCGCGCGTGACCAACGATGTTAATGCGCTGGAGTCGTTTGTCACCCACGGAGTGCCGCTGACAGTGGTCGATCTGATGCGCCTCATCGCCGCCTCGATCGTGCTGTTGACGTTGAACTGGCGCTTAGCCCTGGTGGTCCTGATCCCATTGCCGCTCATGGCAATTGGGCTTCGCATCTTTAACGAGCGTTCCCGGCCCATCTACCGCGTGGTGCGCGACCGGCTGGGTGACATCAACGCCCGTCTGCAGGACAACCTCGCCGGCATCCGTGTCATCCAGGCCTTCGAGCAGGAGGAAAACGAGCTTCGGGTGTTCAGGGGCGTCAGCGAGGAATACTACTATCAGAGTGTACGCGCGATTCGGACATGGTCGACCTTTTTCCCGGCCCTTCACTTCCTTACCGCCGTGGGAGGTGCTCTGGTCCTGGGATTCGGCGCCCGGTCCGTCGTAGACGGCGTTATTACCCTTGGCACACTCGTCGCCTTCCTCGCCTATATCGCCTCGTTCTACGAGCCCTTGCGGCGCCTGACCGAGATCGACAACACCTTTCAACAGGCGATTGCTGCCGGCGAACGCATCTTCGAGGTCTTGGATGAGGAGTCCGAAATCCAGAATGCCCCGGACGCGATCGACCTGACGGAAACACGCGGTGAGGTGCAGTTCGAGGACGTCCACTTCCGTTACGGCAAGGGCGACGAGGTGCTCCACGACATCGACTTCCACATCGCTCCCGGTGAGGTTGTCGCCCTCGTCGGTCCCAGTGGGGCAGGCAAGACCAGCATCGCCAATCTGCTCTGCCGCTTCTACGACCCGGGACACGGCCGGATCCTGCTCGACGGCCATGACCTGCGCGATCTCGACCTTAAGTCGCTTCGACAGCACATCGCGGTGGTCCTACAGGATACCTTCCTCTTCAACACGACGGTACGCGAGAACATCTGCTACGGTAAGCCAGACGCCAGCGAAGAAGAAATGGTTACTGCGGCCAAGGCAGCGAACGCCCACGAGTTCATCGCCGAGATGCCCAAGGGCTATGACACCGAGATCGGCGAGCGGGGAGTGCGGCTGAGCGGAGGCCAGAAACAACGGCTGGCACTGGCCCGTGCCATCATCACCAATCCACGCATCCTCATCCTCGATGAGGCCACGTCCTCGGTCGATGCGGAGGCGGAGTTCCTGATTCAGCAGGCGCTGGAGAAGGTGATGAAAGGGCGCACCGCCCTGGTCATCGCTCATCGGCTCAGCACGATCCGCAGCGCCGACAAGATCATCGCACTCGAAGATGGGCACATCCGCGAGGTCGGCGACCATCACGAGCTGATCGCCCGCGGCGGGCTCTACAGTCAGCTCTACCAGCGACAGCTCGAGCTGACGGAACTGGAATAGCGCAACTCCCCAACCTTGCGAGGAGCGCGGGACCGCTATGATGTGATCATTGTGGTGTGATTGTCTCCCAACCCGCCACCTCGCGCACACACGCCACCACTTCGTTGACCACGGCATCGAACAGCGCCTCACCCTTCTCCGCCGTCGCCAGCTCCGGGTGTCCGTATCCCCCCGTGGTCGTGATGTGCTCCATCGGACGCGCCAACGTCACACGGCTGGCCCGCCGCGAGTCGGGTGCGTAGAAGGCCGATTCGAACGGCACAATCGCGCCCCGAGCCGCCTCCAGATCGACGAGCTCCGGTCGCAGGAACAGCGTCATGCTCGTCTCCAGCTCGCACGCGTGGGTCACGTGATCCTGCTCCAGCCCCGGCACAGCCCTGATCTGGGGCGCGGCTAGCTCAAACCACGTCGCAAACACGAGCCACAGGTCGCGCTCATCGCGATGGCGCATCTGCACCCTGTACAACGCGGACTGACCCGGAAGCGCGTTTCCCCCGTGGGCATTGAGCAGCAGGACACGCCGGAATCCGCTGCGGATTACGCTCTCCATAATGTCGTCCAACATGCTGGTGTACGTCGCGTGGCTGACAGTCACAGTCCCCGGAAACCGTGTATGGTGCTCCGACGCCCCCACCCACACCAGTGGCAGAAACAGCGCTACATCGCCCAGCCGCGCCTCCGCCCGCCGCACGATCTCACTGCAGATGATCGAGTCGGTCAACAACGGCAGATGATGCCCGTGCTGTTCAAGCGACCCCAGTGGCAGCACCACCACTTTCTCAGCTTGATCCGCCACCTGTGGCCATCGCTGGTCCCCGTATTGCATACACTTTTCTCCTCTGCTCCGCATGTAGGACGGGACGCCTGTCCCGTCCAGGCGACGACGCGTCTTGCGCCGAAGCAGCCCACACCCATCGCGAGGCGCCTTTCAGAAGGCGGCTCAGGCGTGCCGCCCTACATGACCGGTGCCGCTACCAACGGAGACAGCGATATGGGTGCAACAAGCTGCTCCCCTACGCCGCCCGGTCCTGCACCGGCGCGCGCTGCGCCCGCGCGTACAGCGTCGCCCACTCCGATGTCCCGTCGTCCGCCGTCACCCGCATCGTCACGCCGCGCGCCTGCGCAGGAATGCTCCCCTGGAACGCCTCTGCCCACACCTGATGAACATCCGCGTAATGCCGCACCAATCCACCGGGCCACGCCACCGACAGCAACAGGCGCAACTTGGGTAGCTCGTAAGGGGGATCCATGCGATAGCGTACCAGTGCCTCCTCATCGACCTCGATCCCCAATCCCGGCCCCTCCGGCACCCGCGCGTACCCGCCCGCAATGGTCAGAGGCTCAACCAGCAGATCATCAGCGTAGTTGTTCAGGCAGTTGACCGCGGGCCACTGCGCCATCGGCAACACCGCCCCCAGGTGCAATGACAGCGCCGTCGTGAGCCCCGTACCCACCATCTGCAACCAGAATGGCTTTTCGAACGCCGCTGCCAGGGCTCCCTGCTGCAGTGTGCGTGCCACGCCGCCGCCGATCACGAAGCCATCGCATGCCTCGCCGCGCGTCACTGTCGGAAACGGTGGGTCGCCAAAGTGCAGTGCGATCGGGTGTGTGATCTTGCTCCGCAACTGCCGCAGCCCCTCCACGTCCCGCTGCATGATCGGCGACTCGTAGATCGCCACACGCCCGGTCCGGTCCAGCTCGGTAAGCACGGGCGTCGCGTTGCCCGCGTTGATCAGCATCTGGTTCCAGTCCAGCTCGAGGCTGAAGTGCGGCGGCGTGGCCTCGCTCACAGCGCGCACCTGCTCATAGACGTCCCACCAGGGGCGCGCCTTCGTCTTGTATGCCGTGTAACCCCGCGCCAGCGCTTCCTTCGCCTCCGCAGCCGCCGCCTCCGGCGGAATATCGATGTTCCACCACGAAATAGCACACCACTCACGTATGCGGGGCAAGTTGAAGAGCCGGTACGCAGGCACCTCCAACGCCTTGCCCACCACATCGTAGAGTGCCATCTGGAGTCCTGCTCCGAGCGTGTCATCGCCCAGGAAATCAGCGGGGTTGCCGCCTTTCACCCGCGCGATCGCCTCGTCCGTCACACGCCCCCAGGTGTAGTGCGGCAGCGTCTCGCCATAGCCCACAAGGTCAGGCGCATCCGTGGTGATGCGAATCACCTCGCTGATGCGCCACTGCCAGACCTCGCGTGCGTTCCACTCCTGGCACCGCGCCGTGAACGGCACATCCACGACGATGCGTTCGACATCACGGATGCGTAGCTTGCCTGCCATCGACTCTCCTCTTTCGTGAATGCCCTACTGAAAACCTGTTCCGGGCGGATCTATGATCCACCATCCGGGGTCTGGATCACCTCTTCCTCGCCCAGGATGTCGGAGATGACGCGCAGCGGCGGCTGCGCGCAGAGCGCCGCAACGTCGCGACAAGGCGCGATCTCCCCGTCCTCCACAACGAGGATCCGCAGTTGGGCCAGGTCGCTGGTCCCCAACCCCGCCTCTACGGCCATCCTCAAATAGATCAGCCCCTGCGGGTCGAACCCCATCAGGTAGGATGTCACCGCATCCACCGCCACCATGTTGACCCCCGCCACGCACAGGCCCAACGCGTGATTCTGCCCGCGATTGAAGCCGGTGCCCTCGCGCGCGACCACACCCTCGACAATGTTGAGCCGCGGCTGGACCACCTGCGCCAGGTCGATCAGCCGCCGCGCCAACCCCGCCTGCCACTGCTCATGTAGTCCGCGGTCCATCCACTCCTTCTTGGGGCGGCTGCCCGCCGCGACCGCCTCCGGGATCTCCTGCCAGGCCTGCTGGCAAAAGTGCCGGTCGAACACGTTCACGACACCCATCAGGTTCTTCAGGCACAGCGTTGTGATGCCCAGGTTGTGCGTCTTCATCTTGGGCACGTTGATCAGCACGGTATTGGGTGCAACGGCGAGCCGGCTGACCATCATCTCCGCGTGGCTCAGTGGATGTGGTACGTGCCGCTTCACACACGTATACGTCGTCGGCGTGCGCAGCTTGGCCCCGGTCGCCTCCGCCACCTCGGGATAGCCGGTGTTGCGCCAGTGGCGTGGTGTGTTGTTGTTGGCGTTGCGGGGGTCTTCCAGGACGTAGATGCTCCCGCGGCGCGAGCCGTGCTCAAGTAAGTGTTCAGCTATCCCCTGCACAAAGCCCGCGTGCGTGATGATGCCCGTGTCCGGGTCTGGGTACAACTCCCCCACGGTCACGTTGGGCTTGATCACGGCATTCTCGCCCTCGACCTCGACCTCCATCGCCGCCAGCATCTGCGCTGCCGCCCGGCGGTAATCGTCCCACGTGATCGTCTCGGGAAGGGGAATCCTGGAGACCAGGACCGTCCGAGGGTCGTCCAGCATCGGGTGTAGTTTCAACATGAGCCTCCCAGATCTAGATGAGGTTGCGCCTGGACATCCACCAGTACATCATCACCGGCACGACCACCATCCCGCCCAACGTCACGCCCAGCGAGAGCGCGCCCGTCCAGCCGGGCAGGGCTATCGAGGGCTGGAAGTAGTTCATCCCCCAGAAACTCGCCACGAACGAGAGCGGCATGAACAACGTCGTGATCACCGTGAGGGTCTTCATCACGTCGTTCATATGGTTGTTGACCACGGACAGGTACATCTCCAGTATGTCATTGACCGTGTCCCGTGCGGTATCGGCAATCTCGTAGAGGCGCACCAGATGGTCGTAGATATCGCGAAAGTACATGCTGTCAGCACGTGTTATGATGGCAAAGTCGCCGCGCGACAGCTTGTTGAGCACTTCCCGCTGGGGCATCAGCGACCGCCGCAGTTGCAGCAGCACCCGCTTATACACAAAGACCTCGCCGAGTAGCTTCTCCGATGCATTCTGGAAAACGGTGTCCTCCAGCTTCTCCACTTGCCCGTCCAGTTGTTCGAGACCAAGCATATAATCGACCATCAGCTCATCTAGCAGTTGGTATAGGAGGTAGGGCGCCCCACGGCTAGACGCGCGCGGGTCCTTCTGCACCACCTGCCACACTCGCTCCACGGTTCTGGCAGCCTGAGCCTGATAGGTAACCAGGCAACGCGGCATCAGAAAGCAGTCCAATTCCGGCAGCTCGAGAAGATCTTCGTGGTTTAAGTCCACATGAATGCCATACAGCGCCAGGTACAGGTATGTCTGCCAGTCATCAACCTTGGGAATATGGGTCTCCTCCAAGGCGTCATCCACAGCCAGGGGATGAAACCCGAAGACACCCTCCAGCAGGGACCTGGCCTCCGCCACCGGCGTCTCCACGAAGTCCACCCACAGCACGCCCTTTGGATCTTGCAGCAGACCGGCGAGACTGTCCGGTGTGAAATCGGTGCGGACAGACTCACCATCATAGAAGACGATCCGAATCATCGCCCCCCTCCCAATAGCTCACGGATCACCCTTCCCGCCTCTCGCCTCTCAATACTCCATTCTTCATTCATGATTCTTGATTCTTCATTCCCTCTACCATCGGAACAGCCGCGGCGCGAACACGTGCAAGCTCCGGCGCCACGTCTGCCACTCGTGCGCCGTTCCCGGCGACTCATAGACCTCATGCGTGATTCCCAGTCTGCCCAATATCTCCCTGAATCGCTGCACCCTCTCCACGAAACGCGTTTCGGCCGTGCCGTTGCTCAGCCATAGTAGCCGCACCTTCCGGTTGAACGCCTCCGGATCGCTGAACACGCCGCCAAACGCAGTCTGTGGATCGAGCTCCTCAAACGGCACGCCGCTGAACGCCCCGATCGTCGCGAACGTATCGAGATGTCGCAGCCCAACGTGGAGCGCTTGCATGCCCCCCATCGACAGCCCGGCGAGCGCGCGATGCTCCCGATCGGCTACCGTGCGGTAAGCTGCATCGATCATCGGCACCAGCTCACTGATCACAAATGCCTCGAATGACTCGATCGACTTCTGGATAGCCTGTGAGAAAGGGGCTCCCGGCGGCAACTTGATGGGGGCCGTGTAACCGCAGTCCATCACCACGACCATGGGCAAAGCCTTGCCCGCAGCTATCAGGTTGTCCAGGATCAAGTTCGCCCGTCCCTGCCTGACCCAACCGGTCTCATCCTCGCCGGCGCCATGCTGCAGGTAGAGCACCGGATAGCGCACCTCGATCCGCTCATCGTAGCCCGGCGGCGTATACACCGTAGCCTGCCGCCACTTGCCCGTGAGCCGCGAGAAGTACCAATGCGAGCGCACCTCCCCGTGGGGCACGTCCTGCGCGTCGTAGTAGTCCACCCCCGGCTCCGGCACCTCCACCCCACTCGTCGGCCTGCCATAGCCCATATACGTCTGGCTCGACGGGTCGTTGACCGCCACACCATCGACCTCGAGCCAGTAGTAATGGAACCCCGGCACGACCGGCGGCGTGGTCGCTGTCCACACGCCCTCCTCATCCCGCACCATCACAAACGGACCCGGTCCCAGCCCATCGCCGCCCGCCACCTGCACCGACTGCGCCGTGGGTGCCTTGACGCGGAAAGTCACGCGCAGGTCCGCGTGAATCCGCGGGAACTCCGCATCCCGCACGTTCGACACCGCCGCCACCGTCTCGCTCATCTCGATGTCCATATCGCTTTCCTTCCTATCTGGCCCAGCCTTCCGCTCCGCACGTGGGGCGAACTGTCTTGTTCGCCCGCGGTAAGTGGTCATTCGGAGTGAAACACCCGTCCCATCGCAAAACGCCTTGTCGCTGGACGAACCGGCGGCCCGCCGTCCGGAAGACCTTTGAGCTCTCCGCCGGCCACAGAGCTCAAAGGTCTGGTCCAGTCAGCGCCGTCAGCCTGTCCAACCTCGTCTGCACCGCCGGGAACAGTCCACGGTATACCTCCTCATATAGATGCGCATACTCCGTGTGCCGCGCCGCATCCGGCGCTGCCTCCCCAGTGTCCGCGTCTCGGTACCTCCGCGTCATCTCCACAGTCGCCTCGCGCACATCCGCAAACAGCCCCGTCCCGGCAGCCGCCAGAATCCCCGCGCCCAACGCCGCCGCCTCGGTGACCTCCGTTGCCGCCACCGACGTGCCCGTGACATCCGCAACGATTTGCCGCCAGCCCGAGCTCCGCGCCCCGCCTCCCATCGCAGTATAGCGCGCCACAGCCCGATGCAAGGCAGCGTCCACGCCCTCTGCGTGCAGCCGAAGCTCGAACGCGATCCCCTCCAGGATCGCCCTGTACAGGTGCTCTGGCGTGTGGATCCCCCGCCACCCCACCACGATCCCACTTGCGCCGGCATCCCAATAGGGGGCCATGGCGCTGTTCCAATAGGGGACGAGCATCAGCCCCTCGGCGCCCGGCGGCGTCCGGCTGAGGGACGCGTCAAACCGCTCCAGAAGCGCCGCCGCCTCATCGCCGCGCGCACCCAGGAATGTCTCCACAAACCACGTCACCGTGTACGTCCCACCCAACAGCACCGTCTCCAGGCTGAACGTCCCCGGCACGCCCCCAACCATCGTGCGGAACGCACGGTCGATGACATAATGCTCGCTATACGTCCCCGTCACCACGGCGGTACCCAAGTTCAGGTACGTTTGGCCCGGTACCGCGATCCCCGCACCCAGGCCTCCTGATTGCCCGTCGCCCACCCCCGCCACAACCGGCAACCCGGCCGGTAAGCCGCAGACCTCAGCGGCCTCTGCGGTGAGGCGCCCCATGACTGCACCCGGGGGATACGCCTCGGGCATCTGGTCCACCGCCACGCCCAGATAATCCAGGAGCGGCGCATCCCACGCCGCGAGCGCCATATCCCACAAGCCCATTGGGTCCACGCAGCCCCATCCCGTTCGGTATTCCCCCGTCATCCGATGGATAAGGAATCCCGCCACGTCCAGGAACTTCGCCGTCTTCGCAAACACCTCGGGCTCGTGATCCCGCAGCCATGCGATCTTGCCCAGCGACAGGTTTCCCGACAGCGGCTTCCCCGTCTCCCGGTGAACGCGCTCCGCGCCGTACTCCTGCGCAATCCGCGGCAGCAGCACGCCCGCGCGCTCGTCCATCCACACAATCCCGTTGCGCAAGGGGACGCCCGCCCGGTCCACCGGCACGAACGTCTCCCGCTGCGGCGCGATGCACAGCCCCACAATTCGCCGCGCCGGCGCATCGCTTCCGCTCACCGCGCCGCGGATCGCCGTCACCAGCGCGTCCCACCACGCATCCGCCGGTTGCTCGTGCCAGAGCAGGCGCGGCCTCAGCAACGGCAGCGCCGCTCTGCCCTCCGCCACCACCCGCCCGTGCAAATCCCACACCACTGCCTTGCACGCCGTCGTACTGGCATCGATCCCGAGCACGAGAGGATCAGTCCTGTATGTCATGTCGCCGTGAAGGCACCTCAGCGAACTTCGGTCTACCACATAAACGAACGCTTGCGGAAGACGTAGTTGTCTGCGCGCTTCGTGTAGCCGACGCCACGCCCAAGGCGCAGCAGGTAGTCACGCACTTCCGCCCGGTCCGCAGAAAGTATCCGGGTCTTGGGCACGAAGTGTGCGTCCAGGTCCCTGGTCGACAGTGAGTAGCGTTGACCTCGCCGGTTGATCACTGCGACGAACTGGAACTCCGGATCATTATCCGCCAGCCCGGCATCACCGTGGCTGTTGTTAGCGAGGAGGATCCCACCAGGCCGCAGGTAGCGCTTACAGTGTTCGCTGATTGGCCCCGCGTATTGCGAAATGAGCAGGTCGAAGGTTTCCTCCACCAGAGGCAAAGGCGCCCTGTAATCCCGCCGATAGAAGATGATCTCCGCCGCCGAATCGTAAACCTTCTCACGCTCGACCAGCGCCCGCACCGCGCCATCGGCGAAGAACGCTGCGGCGCGAGCATCGCTGTCAACGTAGACCATGCGCTCGATACAGAACGACGGCGTCACGTGGACGAAGCACCCCGGGTAGAGCCCACGCTCAACCCCAAACTCGGTCCGCGCAATCTCGAAGAGGCCGCGCCGTTCGTCGTTTCGGCTGGTATGGTACTTCGTGTAAAGGACCATAGCGTCCATCTACGTGCTACTCTACCTCCGGCAGGTCGTCGAACTCACCCACCCTAACCATGTACATGTTCGAGTAGGACGTCAGGTCCGAGCTGTAGAGCACGGACTTGCCGTCGGGCGTGAATCGCGGGTGCGGGTGGGCGTGTTGATTATTGAAGGTGCTGCGGTGGTACGCCAGGATACGTGGGCCGACGTAACGCTCGCCGTCCCACTGGAAGAGCTGGATGTAGGCGCGCGCCGGGCTGGCGCTGGTGAAGACATAAGCCGGTGTGCCGTCGCCCACGATCAGGTTCTGATCGTGGCTGTGGAAGTGCGTCGAGCTGAACGGAAAGTGCTCCTCGTGCCGCTCCGTGTCGTCCCACCGCACCCAGCCGAACACGTGGTGGCCCTTTCCGTCGCCGTCTTCCGAGGCGCGTGGCCTGCCGTGGTACCCCATCCGCAGGCCATCCGCGAACCAGTACTCGTGCCCGATCGAGACATCGTTGTCTTCCTGCGACCGGATGCGCCACACCTTGCCCGATGTGATATCCAGCCCCCAGATCCGTTGATCGACCAGATCCCACGGCCCCTCGTGGCAGAACGTCATGATATCGGGCAGCGTCGGCGACGTGTTGATATGCCCGATATAACAACGATCCTCGTGGACTACCTCGATCGCGCCCGTGGCGACGTCGATTCGCACGATCTGGCTCAAGGGTTTGGCGTGGAAGAACTCGCGGAACCGCGAATACGAGAACGGAATCGCTGCCTTATCCTGGGGCGGCTCCACCATAAACCGTGTGCAAACATACGTCCCGTCCGCCGTCGGATTGGCGCGCGCGTCGACCGTCATCCCCTCCGGCGCGCGGCAGATCACCCGCTCCTCCAAAGTCATCGGGTCCAACTCGTGGAGCTCACGCTCCCACCAGAAATAGTGCCGCTGATTCGCCGCGCTGAAGCACCCGCCGGGTCGCCCCGAGCCACGCAGATCCGTCACCTGTGTGATCGTCGCCGTGTCCAGGTCGTAGCGGAACAGATTCGACTGGTTCTCCCGGTCCGACGTGAACAGCATCGATCGGTTCCCCGCAAGCCAGCACGGATCTGTAAAGTAGAGATGATTGCTATGCCCGAGGTAGTCCGTCAGCCGCGCGTAGCGGAACTGTGGATCGTGGAACACGCGTCCTTTGGTCATGGGGTCCATCCTTTCGGCTTGAGGGTCTCCCGCAGTGTACATCGCCCCATTCCCCGCGCAACGCCCCACCGCGGCCTCCATAGTTGCTAAAGTTAGATTTGGGTTTATAGTACCCCTTGGTGCACGTTCACTCATAAACCCACCCGCTCCACTGACACAAGGAGCACCATGCGCAGCCTGAACTATCGAATTGCACGTCTTATGCTTGCCGGATCACTGGCCTTCTTGCTCTTGGGCATCTCTTCGGCTCCAACGCTGGCTGCATCTTCTCACACCTTCGCCGAGTTCGACAGCGGCACGATCACGGGAGGAGCTCCGGCGCTGACGACGGCGCTGGATGTCTCCGGGTTGCCCGCGAGTGACTACCTGTTCTACGTCGTCACCGCCGACTTCGTGCCGGGCGCCAATCCGGCCTGGTCCGAGACGCTGCAGATGCAGTTGAGCAACGGCAGTGGCACGACCTACACGGGGATGTCCGGCGCGACGACCGGTTGGGCCCAGAACAGTCTGCCCACGACGCTGATCTGGACCGGCGTGATGCACCGCGCGTACACCGGCGGCGGTACCCTCAGCATTCACCTCCGGGACGCCTTCACCGATGCCGGCGGACCCTATGCCTCCGACCTCAACAACGTCACCGTCACCATCTATCCAGCAGTGCAGGCGGGCGCCACCAGTGTCGCCCTGCTCAATCTGGAGCCCCACGTCTCCGGCGCCGGGATCGCCGGCGCCATTGCCGCGGCGATCCCCCTCTGCATAGCAGGGCTCGCCATCTTGCAGCGCAAGTCTCGCATCTCCGGCTGAGCCGGGCGCTCTCCGGTGCCGGGGAGCCTCGGAAGGTCCCCGGCACCTGGCGCGGCGAGTCCCTCATCTATGCGTCCTGCGCCCCCCGCTCGCCCGGTACGGCATTAACCGTCGTTTGCGCTCCGTAGTAGGTCTGCCGAGGGGCGCTCAACCCGCGAATATGGTGGAATGACGCTAGGACGTGGGCGCAGCATCCCGTAGGGCGCAAAGGAGATCCCGATGCTGGAAGTGACTGTCAAGCTGCCCGAGACACTGTCACGGTTGTCCGAAGCGGAGCGCGATGGGCTGATCCGTGCCGGTGTCCACGAGGCAGCACGTGCCAGGATTCGCCAGTTGGAGAGCGAGATCGCCTTGAGCGAGGAGGCGGTCGCACGCTTCGAGCAACGCTATGGCATGCCGCTCGCACGCTTCGAGGCGGAAGTGCTGACGCACGAGGACTCCCTCGAGGCACACGAGGACTACAACGACTCGTTCTACTGGCACAGCGTGCTTCATGAGAAACAGCAGCTCCTCGCGGACCTCAGCTCGCTTGAGCTGGCGTAATGCGACCGCGGTTCGAGCTTAGCTCTGAGCTCATCACATCCGTTCCCAGTATCACGCATCGCCTGGAAGGCTCTGTTGAGCAGTTCAGGGCTGAAGTCGAGCTCATCGATGGTTCTAGGCTGCATATCAACGAAGTCTACATCCGCGACGAGCTGTGTAAGTACGCCTACTACAGGCCTACGCCAAG
>JALOOJ010000311.1 GCA_025454475.1 Anaerolineae bacterium | reverse complement strand
CGCCCACGTGTACAACTCGAAGCGGGACAGCGAGGAGCTCTCGCTATAGACCGGCATCTCGATATGATCGGCGGCGACCAGGCCTGCCGAGACGAGGGCAGCAAAGGCCACCAAGACCGCCGTCCCAACCCACCTCACCGACTTCCGCTTGTGGTTCATCTTTACTCTCTCCTTGTCTTATTTACGGGTTCATCACAACCGCGCATAGGATACCAGGGGACCGTTACAGAAACGTGTCATCGGCGCCCCGTGGCGATTTGACTATCTGGCGAGCGGATGTATCAAGGGCGAGGCAGCGTATCAGTGCCTGACGAGCTACCCTCACCCTCGCATTTCAACGAAGGAGACCGCATGCGAAACGAGCGCAAAGCTTTCAACATTCCCTACACCGGCGACTTATTGGCCCACCTGGCCTTTCCGATGGGCGGGATGGGCGCTGGGATGATCTGTCTGGAGGGCGCGGGCGCGCTCTCGCACGTCTCTCTGCGTGGCGAACCCAACGTCCACAGCGAGCCCCTGATGTTTGCCGCGTTGAGCATCAAGGGCCAGCCAGGCATGGCGCGCGTGCTTGAGGGGCCGGTGCCCGAGTGGAAGGTCTTCACGCCACCGGAGGCCGGCAACGGCCTGGGAGGCACGGACTACGGGCTCCCACGGTTCAGCGCCGCCGCCTTCGAGGCGCGCTTCCCGTTTGGGACGGTAACACTCACCGACGACAGCATCCCCCTGGCAGTGGGGATCACCGGCTGGAGCCCGTTCATCCCCGGGGATGCGGACAGCAGCAGCATGCCCGTTGCGGCGCTGGAATACACGCTCCACAATCCGACCTCGGATGCCGTGGATGCGGTCTTCTCGTTCCACGCGCGCAACTTCCTGGCAACCGGCAATGGGGCCACGAGCGCGGTGCGCAGCACCAGGAACGGGTTCGTGCTCTGGCAGTCGGGCGGCGAGGACAAGCCCTGGGAGCAGGCCGCGCTCAGCGCCACCGTGGACGATCCTGGGACCAAGGTCAACTGCGCGCTCTTTCGCGGCGGTTGGTTCGACCCGCTGATGATCCTCTGGAAGTCGATCCGGGACGCCACGATGCTCGAGGCCGGACCCATCGCCGAAGGCGCGCCGAGCCCGGGCGGAAGTCTCTACGTCCCTGTTATCCTGCAGCCGGGCGAGACCAAATCCATCCGTCTACGCCTCGCCTGGCACGCGCCCGTGACCAACCTCCGCTTCGGCAAGGACGACGAAGCGACGTGCGGGTGCGGCTGTGCGTGTGGCGGCACTCATACCCCGTGGTACGCGGGCGTGTTCGATTCCATCGAGGCTGTTACCGCCTACTGGCGCTCCCAGTACGACACCCTCAAGGCGCGGACCCGGGCCTTCACCGAAACCTTCTACGACACCACGCTGCCCCCCGAGGTGGTCGAGGCTGTCGCAGCCAACCTCACCATTCTCAAGTCTCCCACCGTCCAGCGCCAGACCGACGGAAAGCTCTGGTGCTGGGAAGGCTGCTGTGACACCCACGGCTGCTGCCACGGTTCGTGTACTCACGTCTGGAACTATGCCCAGGCGATCCCACACTTGTTCCCGGATCTCGAGCGGACACTGCGGGAGACCGAGTTCTTCGTGGACCAGGATGCGCGGGGACATCAGACATTCCGCGCCAGCCTCCCCATCCGTCCACCCGACCACGACTTCCACGCCGCGGCGGACGGACAGTTGGGCGGGATCATGAAGGTCTACCGCGAGTGGCGCCTCAGCGGCGATACCCTCTGGCTTCAGCGCTTCTGGCCCAAGGTCAAGCAGAGCCTTGACTACTGCATCGAGACCTGGGACCCTGAGCACCAGGGTGCGCTCTTCGAGCCCCACCACAACACGTATGATATCGAGTTCTGGGGCCCCGATGGGATGTGCACGTCGTTCTACCTTGGCGCGCTCCAGGCCGCGGTTCAGATCGCCGAGGTGCTGGGCGACGACGTGCCACTCTACCGTGAGCTGCTGGGGCGGGGGGTAGCCTTCATGGAGTCGGAGCTCTGGGATGGCGAGTACTTCATCCAGAGGATCCAGTGGGAGGGCCTACGCGCCGGCGACCCCACCCAGGCCGTGAGCTGGACCGTGAACTACTCACCCGAGGCAGTGGCGCTGCTACGTCAGGAGGGCCCAAAGTACCAGTACGGGCTGGGCTGCCTGTCTGATGGGGTGCTGGGCGCGTGGATCGCGGAAATGTGCGGTGTCGCACCTTTCCTCGACGCGGACAAGGTCCGAAGCCATCTCAAGTCGGTGTACACCTACAACCTCAAGCGCGATCTCCGCACGCATGCCAACCCCCAGCGCCCCACCTTCGCGCTGGGCAACGATGGCGGACTCCTGCTCTGTTCGTGGCCCAAGGGCGGCGCGCTCTCGCTCCCCTTCGTCTACAGCGACGAAGTATGGACCGGGATCGAGTACCAGGTGGCGTCGCACCTGTTGTTGATGGGTGAGACCGAGGCGGGACTGGAGATCGTGCGCGTGCTACGCGACCGCTACAACAGCCGTGTCCGCAACCCCTTCGACGAATACGAATGCGGGCACTGGTACGCCCGCGCGATGGCCAGTTACGGCCTGCTTCAGGGCATCACCGGCGCGCGGTACGACGCGGTGACGGGGGCCCTCACCCTCGCGCCGCGGATCGCGGGCGACTTCCGCGCCTTTCTGGCGACGGCGACCGGGTTCGGGATCGTTGGGGTCAAGGACGGTGAGCCCTTCGTCGAAGTCCAGGCCGGCGAGATCCCCTACCAAGAGATCGCCTACACGCCGTATGGCGGCGCAGGGGCGTAAGGGCCTGAGGACACACGTGTGGCAGCCGGTTACGGCCGCGGACCTGTGTAACTGATTGGTTCCACCTGTGCATCCGATGCTATGGTGAAGCGCCAGTCAGGTACAACCAGAGATCCAAACCAGAGAGCCCGACATTACGTCGGGCTCTCGTGCCGAATGTGAAACAATCAGGATCGACCTATATGGGCTTCACTCTTCACGTTTCGGAAACACCGACTTGGGTAAGACCCCAACAACGGCAATGTCACGGTCTGGCTGGTTCGACTGCTTACCGTCCTTTTGAATGAAGTTACCCAGTCCGTAGAGCGCGCAGTTTCGGACATCAAGCGCAGCTGCGACGATGGGATTGGCGTCGCTGATTGAGCCGGCGATTCGGTCGGCCACCGGCTTGCGCATCTCCCAGTACACCTGCCTCGCGACGTCAACATACTGAGGGTCCTGGCATTCGTCCGGCACGGGCACCGGCGATACCGATGCAAAGACCATGACTTCGTCTTCAGTCTCAATCACTGGCCAATCAACATACCAGCCCTTCGATCTCTCAACGCTCACTTGGATTCGTGCCGCCACCTCAATTCCGGAGAAGGCCATCTCGCCCTGTCCGATATACCCGTGGACGTCCGCAAAGCACAGTCCGGCTTGGTC
>JALOOJ010000129.1 GCA_025454475.1 Anaerolineae bacterium | reverse complement strand
AGCGATTGCCTTGCGGTAGGCTTCGATGGCACCAGAGTAGTTGCCTTGGTTCTCGAGCACATAGGCCTGATTCCTCAACACGTCGACATTGGTCGCATCGAGTCTCAGGGCAGTGGCGATTGCCTCGTTGGCAGCAGACCACTGCCCATCGTCAATAGTGGCCTCGGCGAGGTAGGCATACGCTTCCGGGAGCGTCGGATCGAGCTCCACGGCTTTCTGGCAGTATGCTACGGCTTGGCCGGTCAGACCAAGCCAGTCGTACGCTAGACCCAGCAGTGCCCAGGCGCGTGCGCTTTCGGGCTGGCGCGCCAACGCCTGCCGCGCCATCTCCAACCCTCTCTCGGGTTTTCCGTTATAGATCATGAGGCGCGCCAGCTCAAGATAGAGCTCTGTCTGGTTGACATCCAGGTCGAGGGCACGCTGGTAGGCCGCGATCGCCTCGCCCACCGAGCCATCCCAGTAGGCCTCTTCCGCCAACGCCGAATAGTACCCGGCTGAAGGAGTGGCCGTAGGTGCCAAGGTGGCTGTCGCGCGTAGCACCACGGAGTCAGCATAACCGGAGAACCGGCTGTAACCGATGTAGAGGCCGCCTCCCACAAGCAGCAAGACGGCCAACCACCGTGCCAAGCCGTTCCGACGGCCCCGCTCCCGGAACAGCTCTCTATCCGATTTGAGGAACACGGTCCTGCCGCCACGCCTGAACCGCACGAGTCATAACAGACCCTCGCGCCGATACCAGGTCCACGCATCCTCAACCGCAGCTCGTGCCGACATACGCGGCACCCCCAGCTCGCGTTCGGCCTTGCCCCCGTCGAAGTACATACGAAGCCCACTGAGCTCGAGCTGCGACAGGACCGATGAGGCTCTCGAGCGCTCATCGAAGGGGATGATGCCGCGCACCAAAGCTACGGCGACTCGTGAGGCACCTTTGGGCACCGCAAAGCACGGAGAGCGCCCCCCCACAACGGCCGCCACCAAGGCGAGGAAGTCCGCATGCGCTAGGTTCTCACCATTCAGGATGTAGCGTTCGCCTGACCTTCCCCGCTCTGCGGCAAGCACGTGGCCCAGACCTACCGCCTCGGCAGCGACGATGCCCATACCACCAGCCGGTGCGATCCACGTCAGCCCGCGACGCACTGTGCGCAGGATCTCACCACTGACAAAGTAAACATCGCGCCGCCCAATGACGGTCGCCGGGTTCACGCATAGGACGTCCATACCATTTGCTACAGCGCGCGCGACCTCAGCCTCAGCCAACAGCTTACTGTGCCCATAGTGGAAGCGCCCTGGTGCCCAGTTAAACGCCGCGGACTCATCCAGCACTTCGCGTTCCCTCGTCGGGATCCCGAGCACCGCGACAGAACTGGTGACGACAACGCGCTCGACGCCGCTGGCACGTGCGGCCTCCAGCACGTTGCGGGTGCCCGTTACGTTCGACTGGTACAGCAGATCCAATGAACTGCGCCAGTACTGCGACATGGCAGCTGCATGAAACACCAGCTTACACCCGCCCATCGCGGACCGAAGCGAATCGACGTCCATGATGTCGCCCACAACCATGTCCGGCTCCAGGTCGTTGAGCGCGGTCAGTTTTGATGACTCACGCCGGAGTGCAGACACCGTGTAACCGCGCGCAATCAGTGCTTCAACGATGTTCGCGCCCACGCAGCCCGTAGCGCCGGTAACAAGTGCCCTAATGGCAGACCTCCTCCACTAGACCTTGGGCCCGGCGGTGAGCTGGGCGGGCCCGGAAAGCCCCTGCTGCTGATACCAGGCCCAGAAACGCTGCATTCCCTCATCCACGGTCACACTCGGGCGGTAGTCCAGAAGCTCGGATGCTCGAGAGATGTCCGCATAGGTAACTCTGGGCTCGCTCGCGGGTGCAGGTGGCGTCTCCATCCGAGCCCGCTGCCCCACCAGCGCCTCCACCAGCTCGACGAAGTCCGCCATCCGCACCGGCTGTCCCCGTCCCAAGTTCAGCCGCTCATAGCCCAGGGGGCGATCAAGTGCTGCGACCACGCCCTTCACGATATCCCCAACATAGGTCCAATCCCGATACATCTCGCCGGCATCGTATAGGCTGAAAGTCCTGCCGTGCGCGATACAGTCGGTGATGATGAACGGCATCATATCGGGTCGACCGCGTTCACCGTAGACACTGAAGAAGCGCACAGCCGTGAAACTGATGTCGAAGAGGTTGTGATAGGTGTACCCCAACAACTCGCCCGCGATCTTCGACGCAGGGTAAGGCGCCAGTGGTCTGCCCAGCGGATCGTCCTCTCGAAAGGGCAACTGCTCCGTATTGCCGTAGACGGACGAGGTCGAAGCAAACACCGCGTGTGGGACACCCGCCTTACGCATCGCTTCCAGCACGTTCACAGTGCCTCGGATGTTCACATCCGCGTAGAGCGGCGCCCGCTCGATCGAGTAACGGACGTTGGCCATCGCCGCCAGATGCGCCACGGCATCAAAGGCCCCCTTGGCCAGCAGCGCCGCAAGTCCATCCTCATCGCGAAGATCGACCTCATGCATCGCGAAACCCTCATAGGCCGCCAACGCCGCGGCATTGGCGCGCTTCCTGGCTGGGCTGTAGTAGTCATTGAAGTTGTCCAGCCCAACCACGGAGTCACCTCGCTTCAGCAGCGCCTCAGCCAGCGTGCTCCCGATGAAGCCCGCCGCACCGGTCACCAGTACCCGCAAGTGTCGCCTCCTAACTTCGTATCACAGGGAATGGTGCCCTCGCCCGCTTGCCGCCTCACTATATCGCTTGCTCGCCTGCTCGCCTACTCGCTCACTCGTATGTCCTGAACGTTCAACTGCAGGTTCGACCTGCCGTTCCACTCGTTCAGATCCAGTGCGAATGCCAAGTCGATGCGGGCGGGCAGTCTCCCGAACCAGTGCCCCTGGCGAAACGCGATCGCGTCCCACCGCCTTCCCGGGCCATTTCGATGTCCGGAGGCATTCTGGTGCCCGGAGGCATTCTGATGCCCGGAGGCATTCTGATGCCCGCCATCCCCTACGACCAGCTTGAGGTGGCGACCGTCGCCCACCGCGCGCGCATCCAGCACGGGGACACAACGGCTGGCAAAGATCGGCATCGGATTCCCAAACCCGAATGGCTGCAGACGCTCCAGTTCGCTGTAGAGTTCTTCCGTCAAAGCTGACAGTGGCGTCTCGGCATCGATCCGCAAAGTTGGCACGAGCGGTTGCTCGCCGAGCTGCGCCAGCGCTAGTTCGGCAAGCCTCAGCTCCAGTTCCGGCAGCCGTTCCGTGCGGACAGTGAAACCTGCCGCAGCAGCGTGTCCACCGTAGCGCTCCAACAGCCCCCGCACCGAATCCAACGCCTCCGTAATGTGGAACTCCGGAATCGAGCGGGCCGAGCCCTTGCTAAACTCCCCGTCGATCGAGATCACGACCGATGGTCGGTAGTACTCCTCCAGCAATCTGCTCGCCGCCAGCCCCACGATGCCGGGAGCGAGTTGGTCGGAGGCCACAAAGATCAGTGGTGGAGTCCCGCCATCCTGTTGGACTGCCCCAAAGGACAACAGCGATGAGGCGATATCCTGTGCTTCCTGGGTCATCTCCCGGCGGCGCAGGTTCAGCCCATCCAACTCCCTGGCCAGATCGAGAGCAGGTCCCATATCCGGCGCCAGAAGCAGGTTGAGTGCAGTCATCGCCTCGTCAAGCCGCCCTGCAGCGTTCAGTCGAGGGGCTAGCACAAAACCAATCGTCTTCGTGGTGACTTTCCCAGGCGCGACACCCACGACATCCATAAGTGCGCTGAGCCCGGGGCGTTGCGCGGCGTTGATTCGTTTCAGACCTCGCGACACCAGAGTGTGGTTCTCGCCGACCAGGGCGACCATGTCAGCCACGGTTCCCAATGCGACAAGGTCGAGTAGATCGTCGGTGGCGAACTCGCGTTGCGTGGTCGGAAGCGGTGTCTCGTGGTTCGTGATCATCAGAGCCCGCGCCAGTTGGTAGGCAACGCCGACTCCCGCAAGCTCGCCGAAGCCGTTCGCATCCGCAGGGTGTTTCGGGTTAATCACAACATCGGCCGACGGAAGGTACTCTCCCGGCTTGTGGTGGTCCGTTACGATGACCGAAAGTCCAAGCTCGCGCGCGAATGCCACCTCAGCCAGCGACCGCATTCCGCAGTCTACCGTGATCAACAGGCGCGCGCCGTCCAGCCGGAGGGAGCGAAGCGCGTCACGGTTGAGGCCATAGCCCTCATCCTCACGGCTTGGAATGTACGGCTCCACAGTCGCACCCAGTGCTCTCAGCGTCTCCACCATGACAGCAACTGCCGTGACCCCGTCGACGTCATAGTCACCATAGACCACTACCCGCTCTCGAGCAGCCACTACGCGGCGTATCAGCTCCACAGCCTCGCTCACGCCAACGAGGGCGAATGGATCGATCAGCGGCGCTCCCTCAGCCAGGAATCTGGTGACTGCCATCGGGTCTGTGAGGCCTCGGTTGTACAACGTCTGGGCCACCAAAGGGTCGTGTGGCCTGAGGCTCTGGATGAAGTCAGCAGGGGCCTGTGGTGCAAGCCGCCAAAGCTTGCTGCGAGGAATACTAGTCATCACGATATCTGTCATCACTCCTTGGCTTCTGTCCGAGCGGGAGCACCTGTCCCTGAATGGATATCATTCGGCAGAATCGTCACCCTGATCTGGCTGCAGAGGAGTAGTATAGCACCTTCCGGGGCCTAAAGAAAACGGCTCCCCTGTTGGGGAGCCGTGGAACATCGTACAGGCCGAAGCACACCTGGCGCAACCCATTCAGGGTCACGCAGCCGATCTAGTGGAGATCAGGAGCGCTATGCTCGACTGTCTCCCGTTCTACTCACTGTAACAGGATATGCTGATCGGATGTACCGACGGAAGCTCAGGCCTTCTCAATCCATCCCTGGCTCACACAGAAGTCCGTGACCACCGGAATGGTCACCCACTTGCCCTGATAGGATTGAACCGCCAGGTAGATGATGTAGACCAGCAAGGCCACACCAGTGAAGCAGCCGACGATGACCGCGGACAGCACCGCTGAGATCACATAGCCTACGACACTCACCACAAGCGCTTGAATGGCGTTGTACTTTATGAACTTGCGCTGTTTCTTGTCCTCAAGAAGCAACACGATGATCGGCACGATCGGCGAGAAGATCCAAGACAGCAATGCCCATAACTTGTCTTCGTCGGTGAGGTCTACTGCGGGTTGCGGATCCATCACTGCCATTGCACGCTCTCCTTTGCATAGGTGGGCTACCTGCGCCCGAAGGGTGAGGATATCCAAAACACAGCACTATTCTAGGGTCGTTCCCCGAAAAAGTCAAGCATTAACAAGACAACCATCGTGTGACCGAACACATCCGGACGCGGTATAATGACCGCACCTTGCCGGATAGAGCCGGGACCCGGAGTCCCTGCTTGCGGTGACAGCTATCTGGGTAGCCGAGGAACGGGGACTATGTCGGCACCTCAACGAAACAACAGTCTGGCAGCCGGTCGGTGCGTCGTCGTCGGCTTGAGCGGCGGCGTCGACAGCGCCGTGGCAGCCATCCTGCTCCGCCAGCAAGGCTACGCCGTTCATGGCGTCACCCTCGAAACCTGGCACGCGTCGCCAGAAAGCGCTGAACATCACACAGCGACCGAGGCTGTTGCCGCCCATCTGGGCATTCCGCTTGTGCGATGCGATGTCAGACAGGCCTTCTACACGCGCGTGGTGGAGCCATTCCTCGACGGCTATGCCAAGGCGCTCACGCCCAACCCTTGCGTCCGGTGCAACCCAATCCTCAAGTTCGCGACGCTCCTGGAGGAGGCAGACAGGATCGGCGCCGCGTGGATCGCCACCGGACACTACGCCCGGGTGGCACGTTCTGTCGATGGATCGGCCCACCTCCTGCGGGCGCGCACAGGTGAAAAGGACCAGAGCTACGCTCTCTATCGCCTTACCCAGCGCCACCTGAGCCGCCTCTTGTTGCCTCTGGGCGATCTTGGGGGAAAGCCGCAGGTCCGCGAGATCGCCCGGGCGCTTGGCCTGCCGGCAGCGGAGGCAAAGGAGAGTCAGGATCTCTGCTTCGTTGGGTCGGGCGGCTACGCCGGCCTGCTGGCAACACTCAGGCCCGACGCGATGCGCCCGGGGCCCATCCTTGACGAAACCGGCTCGCGCCTCGGGGATCACCAGGGACTGGCACGGTACACTGTCGGGCAACGCGATGGCTTGGGGATCACGGCGCCTTACCGTCTGTATGTGTTGGAGTTGGACGTCGAACGGAACGCGCTGATCGTCGGCCCGAGGGAACGGCTTGCCCGTGAATCGTGCTGGCTAACGGACGTCACGTTCACGAACGGAGCCCCACCTCTAACGGAGCCAGCTCTCAGGGCATCAGATCCGGTCGGAACCGGGCGCCCACGGCGATTCGAGGCTGCTGGGCGCATTCGCTACCGCTCCGAACTCACCCCCATCACGGTGACGCCGCTTGCCTTAGGCGAGGCTCACATCCGATTCGCGGAACCTCAGGTGGGGGTCTCCCCGGGGCAATCTCTTGTGTTCTACAGTGGCGACGAAGTCCTCGGTGGTGGCATCATTACCAAGCACATCGCCACCCATGGGCCCCAAGTGGATGACAACTAGGAGGCACAGTATGGCCATCGTCTTTGATCTCGAGACTCAAGACGCTTTTCAGGACGTGGGAGGCCACTTCCCCGAGCGCCTGCGAATCTCAGTCGCGGTCACCTACAACTCTAGCGACCAGCTCTACTACCGGTACACCGAGTCCGATGCGGCGGTGCTGGCCCAGGCCCTGAGCGAGGCCGATCTTGTTGTAGGCTACAACCTGCTTGGCTTCGACTATCCAGTGTTGCGGAAATACGCCCCGGCCGTGGATCTAGGCCAGATCCCCACCCTCGACATGATGGTCGAGATCCAGAAGCGGCTTGGCTTTCGCCTCAGGCTGGATTCGCTCGCCACGGCGACGTTGAACGTCGGCAAGAGTGCCGATGGGCTACAGGCCGTGCAGTGGTGGAGAGAGGGGCGGATCGAGGAGCTTTTCGAGTATTGCCGGCAGGACGTCGAGGTCACGAGAAAGCTATACGAGTTCGGCAAGGCGAACCGCTATCTGCAATACTTCGATCGGCAGTACAAGATAAAGCGGGTCTCAGTTGCCTGGTAGCGGGACGCATCCCTTCTACTCAATCCTTTCTGGGATACCTACCGACGCTAAGTCGCTCTGACGACCACGTTCCGACGCCTATGGTCGGCCATCTGGTGCCTCCAGGCTATAATGCCGTAGATCGACCGGGGACGCGTTTCCCGTGGGCAGCTCTACGACTAGGGCGCCCGCGTAACCCTCAAAGGCAGTCAGCCTGCATACGGCCCATGTGCGCGCGGCATCGCGCTCGTACCCCTCAGGACGATGGGTCCATTTTAAGGGCAGCCCGCCGTCTGCATTGAGCACCTCGTCGAGCGCGAGTATCGGCGGGGAGAGGCCAATGCCAAGAGCCTTTCCGAAGGCCTCTTTGCAGGTCCACAGTGATAGCACCGCCTCACTTACCGACATCGTTGGATCGGTGTCCACCCAACGCAGCTCCACGTCAGAGTAGAGTCGCCGCATAACTGCAGTCCATGTGATGTCCGGTTCAATACACTCGACATCGACGCCGACCTCCCGTCCTACAGCGATCGCGACGATGACCAGCGCGCCACTGTGCGCGACACTGAAGCGCAGATCGCTACCTCGGGGGTCGGCCAGATGAGGCTTCCCGTGCAAGCCTGGCTCGAGCCGTATGCCGGAAGCCTCCTGGTCCAGGTAGGCGCCCAGGAGTGCCCTCAACAACCACCGTCCGATGACGAACCGTTGCCTCGGCTCGGCGATGCGGTACCGCGCCGCGCGAGTTCGTTCATCCGCCGGCAGAAGTGCCACCAGATCACTCGTGCGATTGGCGAAGTCGCCGAGCCTCGCGGCCCAAAGGTGAACCGCCGAAGACGTCAGGACGGCACGCCGGGGCAGGCCAAGCCAGCTTGCCTGCTCCTGACCCGTCATCAGGCTCGCCCCTTAGTCAAGCGGGCGTCTTGCACCGGTCTCGGCCCAAGTAGCGCTCATAGCTTCGAGCCAACTCTTCCGGTTGGTTGACATAGAGCTGTGTGAAGCCGCAGTCGGCGCATACCCACGCTTTCAGTGGGAAATGCCGCACCTGTCGAAGCGTCACATCGGGTCGTTCGTAGATGCGGATAGAGAGATCATTGGTCTCCACAGCGTCAGCGTTCGGCACGATCCGCGTGGATCGGCAGTTCGGGCATACCTTCTTCATCATCATATCGAGTCTCCTCTAGGCTACCCTTGGCCTTAGGGCTTCAGACAGTTGGCGCCTCGATCCTCACTGCGCCAGTCCGCGAAGCGAAGACCGGTGCCGGCACAGAAAGGCGCAACCCACCCAGCCTCAGCATCTGAATGCGGTAGAGCAGTGCAGCGCCGTCCATGATCTGACGACCAACGTCCGCGACGTGCCGATTCCCGGTGTCCTCAAGGTGCGAGCCCCTCGCCCAATCGTTGAATGCGCCCATCGCCGGACCGCACCAGATCTGGTAATCGAGCTCCCTGCCTCTCTCCCCAACGATGGCCCAGCGCGTTGCGAGGCCCAGATACCACCGGAAGACCAAGGCCATTTTGCGCTTCGGGCTGTCCAGCGCACGCTCGATCTGACGCGGATCGCGATCGGAGAAAAAGGAAACACACGCGTCCCAGACCTCGTCAACTGAGCGCTGAAACACCTGCTGCTCGAGCTTCCGCCGTTCGGCCTCCGGGATCGCATCCAAGGAATCATAGGCCTGATACAGCTCGTAGAGCTTCCGCGCACGGAGCGGGAAGAGTGTCCCCCGCTTGAGCACCTGAAGATTCACTCCCATCTCGAACATATCGGCAGCCGGAGCCATCATCACGTCGGCCATATCAGCCTGTGCCAGCAGCTTCTTGGCGTGGTCCGAAGTCCCGGACTCCACACACGCGTGGTTGATGGATCCCGTCACAACATAGGCGGCTCCCATCATGAATGCACCAAATGCCGAGGCTGGGGTGCCAATCCCGCCTGCAGCGCCGATCCGCACAGGTGTCTCGTATCTGCGCTGCGCCTGCACCTCATCCCGCTGCGTGATGATCGACGGAAGCAAGCACACCAACGGTCGGTTGTCCGTGTGCCCGCCCGAGTCCGCCTCCAGTGTGACATCGTCAGCCATCGGAACGAGCTCCGCAAGCGCCGCCTGCCTCTGCGTGATCAACCCCTGATCGACCAGGGGTGCCAGGAGCCTAGCCGGCGCGGGATTCAGGAACTGGGATGCGACTTCGCGTCGGGACACCTTGGCGATGATCCGGTTCCCGATGACAGGGTTGCCATCTCGATCCACGTCCAGTCCTGACGCCCGGTACTGCACAACTTGGGGCGTCAGCGCAAGGTACGCCGAGGCCTCAACGACGTGGACACTGTGTTTGAGGTAGAGCGCGACAGCACCCCGCTCCAACGCGGGCTCATTCGGGCTGTGGATCAAGTTGAAGGCATACGGACCATCGGGCAGCGCTTCCTGAATGCGATGGATCGCCGACTCGATCCGGTGGGGCGACAGGCCGCCGGCTCCGAATGCGCCGAGCATACCCGCCTTGCCCAGCGCGATGACCATCGCTTCACTGCTAATCGCGTTGGCCATAGACCCGGCCATATATGCATAGTCCAAGCCATAGGTCTGCAGGAAACCGAGGTCTCCAAGGCAGCTCTGTTGCAGGGGCGGCGCAACCACAAGCGCCTCTATGCCGCTGCCGTCGACGGACGAAAGTGTACCCTCGTTCGTCGCGCCCACGCCGTGGTCGTTCCGCACCACGTAACAGGGTCGCTCAAGGTCCCGGACCCGATCCAGCACACTAGCCTGGTCGTACGCAATGGAGGTTACGGGCCCCGTCCAGTACTGATTCAATCCACTCGGACTCGCGCCGTGAAGCTCGATCATGCTGTCATCCTTCTTTCGACCTACACCACGGGGTGCCCAACCGTGTCGCAAGCCCAGTGATCTCGTAGATTCGCACGCCGCCATCGATGGACTCACGCCAGACGCTTGCATCGGCGACAAGCGTCACTGCGGCCTGATCCTCCCTGACCTCGGTCAGACGCACATCCACGGAAAGTCGGCTATCCTCAGGCGTGATCTGTCCACGATAACGCCAAGTCGTGGTGTGGTCTGTCAAGTGGTGCGCAACGCCAGCGAGGTGCGGCCAGCGCCATCGGCCATAGGCGACCAATGCTTGCACCGCCGCCTCTACGCCCAACGATCCGGGCATCACGGCGTCCTGGTGGAAGTGAGCTGCAAAGAACCAGTCCATCGGGGAGATCGGCGCACTGCCCTTCACGATGCCGAGGCCACCTGGACCCTCCTGGGAGGTCGTGTCACCACCCCGGGTGGCAACGAGGTCGTGAAGCAGGTGCAGCCGCCGGGCCGCCGCGCCGGGCCGCGCTGGTATCCGCACGCCCAAGCAATCCTTGCGGCCGCGGTCAGCCGCCCGGAACCGGGGGCCATCCGTCACCGTCGGCGCCGCATCGAGGCCGACCTGCCGGCTCAGGCTTTCCCGATGGAAGTAGCCGAACGTCGCCTCGCCCTCGTAGAACCGCTGCCCCTGACAGTCCAGCGCGAACGTGTAGCTCTGCAGGATGGCGCCCGGCCCGCGCACGGACGAGTTCAGCACTACTCTGTTACTGACTGTCCTCCCTCTGAGATCCAGTTCCGCCAGTACCCGCCCACGACCTTCCAGATTCCGGAAATACAGATCGGCCTCCGGCGCTAGAAGCGGCGACCGCAAGTACGCCGAGAGGAAGCCGCACGGCTGAAGTCCGGTCTCCATCAGTACAGTCACTGGCGGCAGCCCCCGACCGGCAGGTATTGGGGTGTAGGGAGCATGCCCGTAGTACCAGGCGTCTTCCGGCACGTCGTACTCGGCGACCAGAGATGGCCTCTCGGTGTAGATCCCCGGACGCCCGTCGATTGAGACGATACGACTCATCATCATCAGATCACCGTTCGGTATCCTGGGCAGCCTCCGACCACGATACACAGCGAAGTCAGGACCGAAACACCGCTCGACATCACCCACCGCGAACTCCCTTAACGCTTCCTCATCAAAGGCCAGTGCTGCCACAGGCGCCTTGCGTTGGTTCATACGTGCCTGCTCATAGGCTCCGGTCGGGCTGCCTCTGCGAGCCCCGGACAGCACGCGCGTTTCGACGCCAGGCCGTCCGGTTCTGACCGATTCTGACGGCCGCGTTCCGACTGAAGCCTGAAGTCGTATCAGTCTACTCGCTCGCGCCTGTGCCTCGCCCCGCTGGGCCAGAAAAGCCAGGTGCATCCTTACCACCTGCAGCTGATGTGGGGCAAGCGCACGGCTGTGGGCATCAAGCCAGAACTCAGCCCCGACGCTTTCCTGAGTTCGGTCACTTAGTGCCTCCTCACCTTCATCCCAAGCCACCAGATCGCCCAACTCGAGCGGCAACGCCATCGGGTCCTGATCGTCGTACAGGGCCGACAGATCCACAGGCACGCGGTGCGTCAGCAACAAGGCCAGGACGCCGACGACGCCATCGAAGTCGTTCCCGGGACCGGGGTTACACGCCACCGCCGCGTGGGGCATCCCCCTCAGAATGCGCTTGATCCGCTAGCGGACCCAACTCCACGAAGACCCCAGCCCCATCCGCATACACACGCTCTACCAGGCGGGGGAAATCGACGGGTGCACAGGTCATGCGCGCCATTGTGTCTGCCAGTCCAACCGTATCGAGATGGAGCTGGTCGTAGTCTGCAGCGGAGTAGAAACGCGTCGCCGGCTGCCCGTACCCTGCTTGGCAGTGAATGACCACCTCATAGGGTATCGGCAGCGCGTGACAGGCCAGTGCCTCGATGACGCGGTGGCAGCCACCGACATCGCCAGCAATCACAACCTCGTCCGGTTGATTCACAAGCGTCAGGTAAACACGCTGCACGTCCTGAAGCTGGCGCTGCACATCATCGACGCTTGCCTTGAGCAGATAGGTAACCCAGGACACCTCCTCCTCAGGCCCCAGTCCCCAGTGTTCCCTCACCGCATCCTTGGGCCCGCTGATCCGCGTCTTGAAGAGCGGTGACCTGCGCAGCGCTTCCCCTCCTGCATCGCCATCCCGCCACACCCCTGCGGCCCAGAGCATACTCGTCTCGCCCAGGCTGTACCCAAGGGCAGCCTGCGGAAGCACGCCGAACACGTCACGCAGAACCATGGTATGTGCCACCGCGAAGATCGCGCCTGACTCGATCAACGACGGCGGGTCCAGTGCCAACGCCGATGTGTGTGCCCTGTGATCTGACTCGGTTATCCGTTTCCGGCTACGTGGATACAGCCTATCTTCGGCCACAGCCCGACCCACGTTCGATACCCGCGCCGCAAGCTGCTCATGGAGCCCCGGGAAGTGCTGAAAAAGATCGCGCCCGAGCCCGACGTAGGAGTTTAGGGCCCCGGGGTAGACAAAGGCGACTCCCCGCCCTCCCAACGGCGTCGCCGTGAAGGCGCTACCGGCCGGCGTGAGCCAGTCCTGGCCCTTCTCAAAAGCCGCAGCCACGCCACCGGCAGCACAGCTCAACTCATGCAGCGCACCGTCAAGGTCGCGGCCCACGACGGCTACAGCGAAGGCTGCATCGTGCTCGAAGTCGGTATAAGCCTGCCGCGCAACCTCTTGCAGCAGCGCCCCCTCCTCCAGCAGCCGCCGCAATGCATCCAGCCGAGAGAGGAGCCGGTCCCGAGTGGCTCCGGAAACCGGGATCAGTGTACGCGTGGCGCGGCCCAGACAAGGCCTAAGCGGCTGATGCGTACGTTGGGGATCGGCCTCCGCAAGCACTACGTGCCTGGCTCCGGCATCGTCGGCGTGAAACACGGCGGCCCAGCGCCTGTCGCACTCCGGACCATGAAACCACGGCCGCGCATTGGTCACGGTGTGGAACGGCGTGCCTTGCCACGCCACTTGTGGATCGCTGGGGCCGCCTGCAGGTGTGGTCACCCACTGTCGTCGATGGACGGACAACGCCGCGTTGATCAGCGCCCCCATCGGCGATGGTCCTCCGTGTAGCGCCGCCATAGCCCCCACGGCGCACGTGAGGCCTTCGGGCCTTCCGACGCCAAGCCGTCCGGTTCTGACCGGCTCTGACGGCCGCGTTCCAACGTTCCCCATCTGATAGCCTTCGACGACATCGGGCGAGGGCGGCCACGCACCCACGTCGAGGAACCCGACCTCCCCGGGCCCGATGCCCGCCGCAGTCAGCCCCCTTCGACACACCTCCGGGCCCTCCACGGCCCGGCCCACGGCGATGCTCTCAAGCAACGCGTAGATTCGTTCCCTCGGCACAGACGCGTTCCTTGCCAACAGGAGCGCACCGCTGCCCAGTGCGTCCTCACACACAACGACGACAAGATCGACCAGTCGCCGGAGCAGCCATGCCTGTCCGACCTCCAAGGCGGCTATCGGATCGAGACGCTCTAGTCCAAGCGCGAAGTGCTCTTCACTCGGCCCGTGGACACTCACTACCAGAGCCTTCGCCGCGCCGGCGGCTCCCTCAAACCCGCAGGCGATCGCACCGATCCTTACGCCCCGCTGGTCATCAACCGCCAGCCTCAGGAGGCGCTCTGCCGGCCCGGTTCTGGACCCGGCTGAGCACGCAGTGCGTCCCTCGCCGGGCCTTGATATCGGGGTGCCAGCATAGGCCATCTGAGCGAGCGTCTCCAGGTCCTCGCCAGGTCCACTTGCCCACTCCAGACCAATGATCGCGACCTTGTCCATCAGAAAGCCCATCCTCCCTCGATCTTTGGCCCGGCCTCGCTGTCTGCCATCCCGGCGACCCTCACAGCCCCTCGCCTGCGGCGTCGACCCGATTCTGCAGAAACAGCTCATTCAGCCGAGCACTCAAGGTGATCTCCGCACCCTTGACGGCCATGCATAGGGCGCCCGCGCCATTCCGGATTTCCACGTCGGCAACAAGGCTCAGAGCGCTACGCGAGCGCACGTGCATCGACGTGACGAACACCTCACCGAACGGCATAGGGCGATACTGGATCCCCTGCTGAATTCGCAACGGCAGGCCTACGTGGCCCAGATGGCGCTTCGCCCAGACCAGTAAGCTCTGCAACTGCACGTCGATCAAGAACGGGTTGAACGACTGCACCGCGAACTGTCCCTGATCCTCGCGCCTCATGGGCGGCAGAGACGCTCGCATCGTCAGGCCGTCATCATCGATTCTGAGAATCGCGTCGATCCCCTGGAAGGTTGGGCCGTGGAAGAGGGTGCCGTCCTGGTACAGGCTGCGACCAGACACCACAGCCTGCCCGCGGTGTCCCCATTCCTCTGAAGTCAGGCCGATCTCAGGCGGCTGCTCGTGTCCATTGGAGCACTGGAGCGTTACCTGGGCACGGTAGTGGTATCTCGGCAGACCGTTCTGCTTTCCGAGCGCGCACTCGGAAGCGGTGGCGCTGCGCCCACTCCAGATGAGCGCGTCGAAAGAGATCTGGTCAGGATCGAGTGCGGGCCTCGCTGTGACGTCAAGCGCGTAGGTATCGGCGAGCTCCTGGTCGAATACCACGCCCTTGAGCACCCGGTAGTCGTCCACACGCAGGAATTGGTACCCCGGGTACAGTTGTTCGCACGCGTTCACCATCCAGCTCACAGCGCACACGGTGGGCAGGACTGCTCGCCCGCCAATCACGTGATCCAACAGAAAGGGATTCTGCGCCAGCGTGAGTTTACGCCTCACGCGGTAGGCCCGTTCCTGGGATGGCGCGTCTCGCCTCGGCGGCAGAAGGGGGCTCCCGATGACGACCTGAGCGGCCTGCTCGCGACCGCCTTCATTCTGGCTCAGCAAGGTAACGAGTGCCTGCGTCCCCTCCTCGACCGGGATCACGTCGATGGCCCGCAGCGCAAGCTGCTTCTTGAGCTCCGGCGTCACCATCCCGCCATCCCACGGTCCCCAGTCGACAGCCACCACGCGGCAGTCAGGGGCATGCTCCCTGACCCAATGCGCTGCTTTGTTCAGCGCCTCGTTCGCCGCCGCGTAGTCGGCCTGACCCGCATTGCCGTAGAATCCCGCAACTGATGAGAACAGCACGAGGTAGCGTAACTGGTCAAGCGGCACGCACGCCAACAGGTTCCGGAGGCCGTCGACCTTCACAGACAACACACGATCGAAATCAGCAAGGCTTTTCTGGTGGACTAGCTTGTCGGCGAGCACCCCGGCGCCGTGGATGATCCCTGTAACAGGGCCGATGGCATCCGCTGTGGCGGCCACTGCTCTTGAGAGCGCTTCGCCATCTGTGACGTCAGCGACCACGTAAGCTGCTCTCCCACCTGCATCTGCTACTGCCTTGAGTGTGCCCGCGATCTCCCAGTGCGTCAGGACCTCGGCGGCGGCACGCTGGATCTCACGAGGCGTTGGGCGCGATCCGTCACGCGACAGATGCACCATTGCGGCGCGCTTAAGCCCAGCCTCGTCCGTGGCGCCATTCGTCCAGGACAGATCCAGACGGCTAGCGTAGGCCGATCGTCCGACGAGGATGAACGCGCTCCTGAAGCGCCGCGCCAGCGCGACCACGCAGTCAGCGGTGATACCCCTTGCACCGCCGCTGACAAGGAATACCGTACTCTCGTTGGGTCCCACCGCACTTACCATCCATCGCCCTCCGCCAGGCCGTCCGGTTCTGATCGGCTCTGACGGCTCGGCTCCGCGACGAGCGTCACCCGACCTCGCGGCCCGTGCCCGACCTCAGCGATCAGCCGGTTGGGGTCCAGCAACTCACCCAGAATGAGGTCAGCACCGCGACCAGCGTCGAGCGCGGGATCTAGATCGACTGCACGACAGAAGACCTCGGGCCATTCCAGCCGCAGCGTCTTGGTAAGGCCTGCAAGGCCGCCGAGTGCAGCGCGCCCCGACCGGCCCGAGAAGCCGAGTTCCCCATCAATCGCCGTCACCGTGATGAAGGTTGCGTTTCCGAATCGCGCTGCCCGCGCAAGCGACGGCTGAAGCTCCTTGGCGATCAGGAAAGCAGCGCGCAGAATGGCTCTCCCCGTGGAGCCGTTCTGACGGCCAAGGTCGAGCGCGCCATCCGCAGGCCCTTCACGAGGGGCAACGATGATGCAGGCGCCAATATCACCAAGGTGAGAACGGACCGTGCCTAGCGCTTCCACCAGAGCCTGTTCTTCGACGTCTGCCGCGACCTCGTAGGCAACCCCTTCGGGAAGCCCTCGACGGTCAGCCGTACCGGATGATTCCAGGAGATCCAGGACCGCAACCGTCCAACCACGCTGCAGCATCCGGCGCACGAGCTCGTCGGTCAGATCGGTCCCGTCGACAGTCGTACTCGACCGCGCGACGAGGCAGACCCGTCCCTCGGGCGCAGAATCAATGGTATCTGGTGCGGGTAAGCCCTGGACTCGCACCACAGACGGTTGATAGCGCGAGACTCCAGGCCCGACCCGCCTCAGGCTTTTTTTGGCGGGGCCGCCTCCATCACGGATGACGTATGTGTCACGTAGTCCAGGATGCTTGCCAACGTGCGCAGTTCCCCCAGCGCCTCTGCACCGATTTCGCCGAGCCCTGGGTGCGTCTCCTGCAGCGCGCCCATGATCTCGACACGCTTGATAGAGTCGATTCCTAGGTCAGCCTCCATATCCATGCTCAGATCCAGCATCTCGGCGGGATACCCGGTCTTCTCGCTCACAATGGCCAGCAGGTCCTGCGTCACGTCCGCTGCATTCGTAGCATCGGGACCTACCACAGCAGGAGCCACCTGGTCCACAGTGACAGAAGGGATTCCCTCAATCACTGCCTGTGTTGCCGGGAGCGTGCCTGGTCGGACAGCCGTTACCGCCCGATCGGCTGTGGCCGTCCGAACGGCTGTGGCCGCGACAATCTGCTCAAGCGTCCTGATCTCTGCGAGCGCCTCGGACGGAAGAGTTGGCAGATCGGGACGGGCCTCCTCCAGTGCGCCCAGAATCTCAACCCGTTTGATCGAGTCGATTCCTAAGTCGGCTTCCATATCCATGTCCAGGTTCAGCATCTCAGCAGGATACCCGGTCTTCTCGCTCACAATGCTCAAGAGCAACGCCACGAGCTCATCGGTGCTCGGAACGTCGGCGGCGACCGGAGCCGGTATCCCGGAGGACGTCGCCGCGACGACAGGCGCTGAAGCCGCAAGTGGATGCGCCACATCGCGCGCTTTGGAGGCGGCGGCTGCAGGGAGTTGAGCTGCTGCACGTACTGCCCGTGACGCCGCAGCGATCTCATTCACCGGCGAAGGCATTCCGACGCCAAGCCGTCCGGTTCTGACCGGCTCTGACGGCCGCATTCCGATGCCTGAGACCTTCTGCGGCTCGTGCCCATTGCCCTGCACGGCAGAAGTGGAATGCCCATCTCCGCCGCCATCGCCACGACTGTGGTCACGCCCGTTCCCGTTGCCGTTACCACCTGCGGCACTATGACCGTGGCCATGCAAGACAGATCCATAGTGGCGCAGCAGAAGGTCGACGAACGACTGAGCATATGCAGCCTGCTGCTCCAAAAACTGACTGTGGACCATAAGCGTCTGGGACTGATGATCATGTAACTGCGCCAAGCTCTGGCCCAGCGTCTGCATCACGGTCAGAAGCAGTTCCGATTGCTCAGGGGCATTCTGCGCGCCCGCGAAGAGCACTCCTTGGTCCTGCATCAGCTGCGCGACGATTCCGGTGTAGGCGGACTCGTTGCTCAGATAGTGCTGATGGACCCGCAATGTCTCGCTCTGGTGATCGTACGACTGCGACAGACCCCGCTCAAGACTCTCCAGCACGCCGGTGCGATCCGGGGGCGCGGTCAGGGCGGTCGGGACCGTGAGCTCGCCTGGGGCGCCTTCGGCATCGTCGGCTCTTGGCGATTGATGGGCAGGCGCCGGCTCGTTGGTATCCGCACTGCTAGCGCGTGTCTGCGCCAACCCTGGGTGATTCCTGGCGAGCGATCCTTCAAACGCTCGTTGTCGTTCTGCGCTGATATAGTTAGCCGCGTTCAGGGTGATCTCATACGACATGGTGCACCTCCTCTTGGATATCCCCGTAACCACACGACGGCCGAGTAGCATCAAACTCGATCACCGGATGTCCTCGTATGGATCCACGTTTCCCAGCGACACGCCCGCCACACGTAACTGCACGACCGCCTCACGGAATTGCCGGTCGCTCGACTTGCCGCGACTGGGGTTCAGAGCGACCGCAACGTATGGCCTGCCGGTCAGAATATCCTCAACGAGTCCGGTCGTGATACGCCGCGGCCCGAACTCCACAAAGATCCGACCTCCGGACGCGTAGATGCTCTCGATCTGCGACCGGAAGAGCACCGGCTTGAGAATATGGTTGGCAAGGAGCTCTTTGGCCTCTCCCGTGTCCAACGGATACGGCTGACCCGTCGTATTTGAGTAGACCACGGCCCGGGGCTGGTGAAACTCGGTGGGCGCTACCGCCGCCGCAAATGGCTTCGAGGCATGACTCACCGCAGATGTGTGGAAGGCGGCCGACACCGGAAGGAGTGTAGCCTTGAACCCTCTGGCGTTCAGCGCCTCGACGGCCGCTCGGACCTGGGCCTTTGGGCCGGCGATCACGACCTGGGTGTTGGAATTATCGTTGGCAACGATGACGCCGCTGAACCCCCGGATCTCTGCCTCAACACCCTCGCGCGCGCCCTGCACTGCAGCCATTGTGCCAACATCGAAGCCATCCGGACCCTCACCGTCACACTCGCCAGGCGGGCGCAGCGCCTTGCCCCGCGCCTTGACCACGCTCAGGAAATCCGCATCGCTGAGCACCCCGCCCGCCCAGAGCGCCGAGAGCTCCCCGAAGCTATGCCCAGCGGTGAAGTCCGGCCTGAACCCTGCCTGAGCTAACAAGGTGAATAGCCCAGCGCTTAGGGCGCCGATGCTCGCCTGAGCGTAGTCGGTGGCCATCAGCGACTCCTCCTGAGCCCGCACTGCCTCCTGGTCGAAGACAGGCGGCGGGTACAACACGGAGGACAATGGAGGCGATCCCTCGTCCAGGAACAACCGGTCCAACCGGCCGATCGTCTCGCGAAGCGGTGGGAAGCTCATCGCCAGTTCGCTTCCCATTCCAAGATACTGCGCGCCCTGGCCGGGAAAGAGTGCGACCAGATGGCCCGTTGGGTCGAGGCCTGCGCTCCGGTACCAAATGCCCCGCGGATGATCCCACGCGTCCGCTTCCGGCCGCACCCGCAGCGTAGCGATCGCTTGGCCCAGAAGGATGGCTGCCTCGCCAAGAGAGTCGGCCACGAAACCCAACCGGGCAGCGGTCAGGGGTATCTCGGGGGCCTTGCTTGCGGCTGTGACGCGCCTGAACTCATCTGCACCGTTAGCGCCGCTCAGCGCGCCGAGTACCTTTTCGCAGTGTATCAGCAGGTCGGCCGGCGTCGCGGCCTGCAGGATCACCGGTTGGGCCACCGCGTGGAGCCGGTACGCGCCGTCGTGATCCGGCTGGTACTCCTCCAGAACCACGTGGAAGTTGGTCCCTCCAAAGCCGAATGCACTGACGCCGGCCCGCCTCGGCCCCTCGCCCTCCGGCTGTATCCACGGGCGGGTTTCGGTGTTGACGTAGAAAGGGGTCTTGCCAATCTCCAGCTTCGGGTTTGGCCTCTCGACATTGTTCGTCGGCGGCAGCACCTTCTGATGCAGCGCCAGGGCGGCCTTGAGCAATCCGGCCACCCCTGCAGCCGCCTTCGTGTGACCGATCTGCGACTTCACACTTCCGATGGCGATATGTTGACCTCTGCCATTTGCTGGGCCAAATGCCTGGACCAGCCCTGAGAACTCGGCAGGGTCGCCCGCCCTGGTCCCGGTCCCGTGAGCCTCAACCAGTCCCACACTCAGCGGCGAGACGCCAGCTTGTTCGTAAGCTCGCTGTGTGGCGAGTGCCTGGCCCTCAGGCCGCGGCGCATAAATGCTCTTGTACCGTCCGTCGCTCGAGGCGCCGATGCCGCGGATGATGGCATACACCCTATCGCCATCGCGCTCCGCATCCGCAAGGCGCTTGAGCAACACCATGCCAATACCCTCTCCCACCATCATGCCATCCGCATCTGCATCGAACGGCCTCGGTGCCTCGCCTTGAGAGAACGCAGGCGTCTTGCTGAAACACATGAAGGTGAAGGGAGAGTTGTCCGTGTCCACCCCGCCCGCGATCATCATGTCCGCGCTGCCCTCGGCGAGCTGACTCACCGCCATCTTCAGCGCACTGAGGCTACTCGCACAGGCTGCATCGACGACGCTGTTCAACCCACCAAGGTCGAAGCGGTTCGCAATACGACCGGCGATGACATTGCCCAACAGGCCTGGAAATGCGTTCTCGTTCCAC
>JALOOJ010000310.1 GCA_025454475.1 Anaerolineae bacterium | reverse complement strand
GCGAAGACAGGCGCGGGCTCCGTGGTCACGCACGATGTGCCGCCGCATACGCTGGTCTACGGCGTACCCGCGCGGCCACGCGTGCCCAGTGCTCCATCGGCAGAGGATCAGTCCCCAGTTAGCGGCGGGACCGTGGGGGACACCAGATAGGCCCATGTGCGACGATCACGCCCAGAGCCCGACGACTCCGATCGCCGAAGCAACTCCAATCGCCGAAGCAACTCCAATCGCCGAAGCGATTCCGATCGCCGAAGCGATTCCGATAGCCATGATCGATACGACCGCGCGTACGCGCCATACTCCAACTACAACGTGGGCGCTGCAGTCATGGCCGACGATGGTCGGGTGTACACGGGCGCCAACGTAGAGAACGCGGTCTATCCCCTGACGATCTGCGCCGAGCGCGTGGCGATCACATCGGCTATCGCTGCGGGCGCTCGCCGCATCCTGGCTGTCGCTGTGGTCACAGCCAACGGAGGCGCTCCCTGCGGCGCTTGCCGGCAGGTCATGCGTGAGTTCGGCGACGAAGCGATGCCGGTCATCATCGAGGATCTCAGCGGCGACCGCCGTACGCGTACGCTTGGCGAGCTTTTGCCCGATAGCTTCTCGGCCTCCGATCTCGTCCGGGGCGACCAGGTCGCCCCCATCTCGGTCCCCACAGATCTGGCCTAACCGCCCATGTCCATCGTCCCGGGAGGCGTCGTCACGTGGGCCGAGATCGACCTCGACGCCATCGTCCACAATGTGCAGGCGATCAAAGACTTCGTCGGGCCCCAGGTGCAGATCATCGCCAGCGTTAAGGCCAACGCTTACGGCCATGGACTTCGGCCTGTGGCGCGTGTGGCCCTCGAGGCCGGCGCATCGCAACTTGCCGTCCACCGCATCCAAGCCGCGGTCGCCCTGCGCGAGACGGGAATCACGGCCCCGATTCTGCTCATGGGCCATATCCCGCCCTCGGGCATCGATCTCGTACTCGACCACGCGATCACCCCTACCCTCGTTGAATGGGATACGGCGCGGCTGATCTCCGAGCGTGCCGAACGCCCGGTGTCTGTACACGTCAAGATCGATACGGGCATGAGCCGCTATGGCCTTGAGCCCGAGAGGACTGTCGATTTCGTCCGGTCCCTGAGCGCCTTGCCCCATATCCGCGTCGAGGGCCTCTTCTCGCACTTCGCCGCCGCGGACGATCCCAACCTCGCCTTCGCGCGCCGGCAGTGGGAGCGCTTTCAGGGCATTCTTGAGGATCTTGAGGCACTTGGGATTCACATTCCCCAGCCCCACATCTGCAACAGCGCTGGGCTTGTTGCCCTGCCCGAAGCCCATCTCGCTGCCGTCCGCCCCGGGCTGCTGATTTACGGCATGGCGCCCTCGCCCGATACGCTTCCACCCTTCGAGCTGCGCCGCGCGCTCATGCTGAAGAGCACGGTCACCAAGGTCCGCGACCTACAGCCCGGCGCGACCATCAGTTATGGAGGCACCTTCACCGCCACACGCCCCATGCGCGCCGCACTCGTCACGATGGGATACGGCGACGGCTACCCGCGACTGATCTCCAACCGCGGCCAGGTGCTCATTCGTGGTCAGCGAGCCCCAGTCCGGGGCCGCATCTGTATGGACCAGATGGTCGTCGAAGTCACAGACATCCCCGGCGTCCAGATCGGTGACGAGGTGGTCGCCTTCGGTCGCCAGGAAGGTGCAGAGATCACGGCAGAGGAAGTTGCTGCCTGGGCCCAGACCATCAACTACGAGATCGTTACAGGCCTGCTGCCCCAGGTGGTCCGAGTCTACCGCCGCAATGGCACCTTCCCCTCCCCCAGCGAAGGCCTGGAGCAGTGGGCCAACTACCTTCGGGCCGTCTAGTTCGACTGGCCTCGGAGCGGACCGAGCTGCAGTCGTTGGATCGTTCGAACGTCTCCAGGCCATACTAGTGCTTAGTCAAGCTGATATCTGAGGCTCGTAGGTGCGACTTCAGTCGTTCCGGTGCCTCACCAGGCGCGCCCAGCGGACTGGGCGGCAGCAGAACCGCTGAAGCGGTAACTACGAACCATCTAAACTGACCACTGGCGCACGACAAAGGCAGCCTATGCTACAAGCGTCCAACATCACAAAGCATTATGGGGATGCCCTCATCCTGCAAAGCATCTCCTTCACTGTCAACGCGGGCGATCGTGTGGGCCTGATCGGGCCCAACGGCTGCGGCAAGACGACACTGCTGCGCATCCTGATGGGGCACGAGTTGCCCGACGCCGGCTCCGTCAGCACCGACCCACCGGACCTGGCCCTGGGCTACCTCGAGCAGGGGCTGGAGTTCTCAGATACGGACACCCTCGGCGACGTCCTGCGTGAGGAACAGCGCGCGCTGGCTCATGCAGACGCCGAGGTAATGCGGCTTGCAGAAGCCCTGGCGACGGAAGGCCCCGAGCGTGACCAGACGCTTCGCGACTACGGCGAAGCACTCACCCGGTTGATGCACCTGGCGGAGTCGCAGGTGCCCGACCACGAGATCAAGGCCGTCTTGGCGGGACTCGACCTCGATCAGATTCCGCTCGACGAACCCGTGAGCCACCTCAGCGGTGGGCAAAAGACCCGGCTCGGACTGGTGCGACTCCTCGTGCGACAGGGCGCTCCGACAGAAAGCCTCCTGCTGCTCGACGAGCCCACCAACCACCTCGACATCGAGGCGCTCGAGTGGCTTGAGGCGTGGCTCCAGAGCTACACCGGCGCCGCCATCATCGTGTCCCACGACCGCGCTTTCCTGGACCGCACGGTGAACTGGATCTTCGATCTGGACGGCACGACCCACACGCTCACCGCTTATCCCGGGTCGTACACCGATTACCTTGTGGCGAGGCAGCGCGAACTGGATCGACAATGGGAGGCCTACAACGCACAGCAGGAGCGCATCGCGCAGCTCACGGGTGAGGCGCGACGGCTCTCAGGCTATGCAGATCGCATCGAGCACGGCACCATCGACTTCGCGCCGCGGAAGATCGCGAAGGGGATTGCCCGTCGCGCCATCGTCCAGCGACGCCGCATCGAGCGTGAGCTTGCTGCAGACCGAATCGAGCGCCCAGGGCTCACCTGGAAGATGAAACTCGCGTTCACCGACACCCCGGAGAGCGGGCAGGACATCCTGATCCTGGAGGACGTCGCCATCGGCTACGACGGCATACCCCTCGCCACAGGGATTGGCCAGATCGTGCGACAGGGTGAGCGGGTTGCGCTCATTGGGCCCAACGGCGCCGGGAAGACTACGCTTCTGCGTGCCATCGCCGGCGTCATGCCGCCACTCTCGGGAACGGTGCGCCTTGGCGCCAACGTGCGCCTTGGCTACTACGCTCAGGAACAGGAGACGCTCGATCCCCGCAGCACACCCCTCGACACCATTCGGGGCGTGGCACCCATGTCAGAGACGGACATCCGTTCGTTCCTCCACTACTTTCTCTTCGCAGGCGACGACGTTTTCGTGCCGGTCGGGAGCCTAAGCTTCGGGGAGCGCGCCCCGACCGCTACTTCATCGCCGGATTCGCCACAAGAGTGTGGGCCATCCACGATGGTGAGCTTCGCTCGTACGTGGATCTGGAAGACTACCAGAGGATCAGGCGGCAAATCACAGGATCGAGCCCATTGGGCACTTAGGTACGAGAGCATCTGCGCAAAGCGCATGGGCCACACCTTCGCGATAGGCAACTCTGCAGCCCTTTCACGCCATTGGGCCATAGGACTAGGGAGAACGCCGACCTCGGCGTGGCTCATTGTGCCGGCGTTGTCGGCTTCTCGACGGAAACCTCGACCGTGACCGAACCCTCGTTGTCACTAAGGATGTCGTCGTTGATCCGGAAGTAGAGCAGGCCGGAGCGATCTGCAACCAACATACGGCCTCGCCCCACCAGC